>DYOH01000073.1 GCA_020720625.1 Acetofilamentum sp.
ATTTCTAAAATTCTATTTCAAAATCTTGCTATTTAAGTTTTTCAGCAGACCCTAATTCCTTTGCATTTTATCCCAAGTATCTTTTGATGAATTAAAAACGCTTTTGTTTTACTTGGTAAACTTTATTTCTACCCTTCGGTTTAGCTGTTGCCCTTCGGGTGTATGGTTTGATGCAATTGGTTCATTGGCTCCTTTACCGCTGTAATTTAATCTGCCCGATCTAATTCCCTGAGAAACAATATAATCGTTTACTGTCTTTGCCCTTTGTTGCGAAAGATTATTGTTATGTTCGTTAGTGCCTAAATTATCGGTATGACCAATAATTTCGAGCTTTACTTTTTCATTGGCGTTAAGATATCGAATCAGGCCTGCTAGTTGTCGTTTTCCTTCTATTTTGAGTTCCCATTTGTCTGTATCAAAAAAGATGTGAATATTGACCTTGTTGAGCAAAGAATAATCCGGGTCGAGAAAAAAATTGTGGCTAATAACGCTATCTTCCTGCAATACTCTTAAATCAATTAAAGTATCGTCGCTGCTATAGTTTGTTGCCTGACTCTTGAGATAGTGAATTCTGTCGATAGATAATTTGATGCTATAATTGCCCGCAGAATCGGTATTTACAATGGTAATTGCTTTTCCCGACTGATAATCAGTTTGTTCAATGCTGCCAGTAATAGGTTTGTAGCTAAGTAAATCGCACAATTTTCCGTTTAGTGATATAATTTTTGGTGCAGAGCACGTGCCAATGAGTGTAATGCTTAATAACTGAGGAATATTTTTAAATTTGATTTTAAGTCCTAAGGTTGATATGCCAATTTGATATGCATAGTAAGTGGCATCGAAACTAAAAATTTCGCCAGATTGAATTCTTACTCCGCAAAATGTTCTGTCAAACTGAAAGTACATATCGTTTCCTCCCATTAAAAATACGTTTTCTATTTCTAAAACATTTGGAGAAATATTTTTGAGTAATTGTATCCTTTGCGATTTGGATTGATTTGGAGGCACTGTGCCAAAATCGAAGTATTTGTCTAATAAATCGAAGGGCAAGGCCACTGTTTCGGCAAATATTTGAGTTACGAGGGTATCTGATATGGTAACAAATTTTACGTCTACTGTGTCTTTGGCCACTTCCGACGAAATATACGAAAATTCGATGGTTTCGCCCGATTCTGGATTTAGTTGGAAGGGTGGAATACCCGAAACCAGGTTAAATTTGGAAGCCTTTTTTCCTTCGATAATAATATCTTTAATATCAATCGGATAATTGTTTGGGTTGTAAACAAAATTGGGCATAAATCTGCCAATACTAAAATGCGGATAACTTACACCTATATCAGCTTTTAGCAGCAAGGGCAATCCGCCCTGGATGGAGAATAAGGAATCAGAAACATCGCTCTGTATGAATCTTTTATAGGCAGACCAAATATTTATGTTCCGGTTACTTGTGGTAAGTAATTGATCTCCGTCTTGATTAAAGTCGATTGTACTTAAATTTTTTTCTTCTTTTATACTAAAAAGCTCCTGAAATTGGGGATATGTATAAAAAATCATCTCGTCACCGGCAACAAGCACAAACCTATGGTCTTTGGGGTCTATTGTGAGTGTTTTGGCTTTAGTGCTCAGTCTTTTTTCGTCCACTTTGTGAAGGGTTAGTAAATCTATCGCACTTACATTTCCGTCTGTTTCGGCCACGAGCATAAACTCTTCTTTGGCATCTATGGCAATATCGGCAATGTTATTCTTAAAGCTTGAATTTTGATATTCTGTAAGGGTTTTTAAACTATAAAACTTTATTTCTTTGTTTGATGCAACGTAAAATGTGGTATCGTATTTTATAAATCCTATTTTGTTTATTGCAGATTTAAAGGGTTTTAGCTTGGCATAAAGTTTTCCTTGTTGAATATCCCAAATTTTTATTACTCCCGAAAAATCGGCAGTAGCAAAATACTGATTATCAAAATTGAATGCCGTTTGTGTTATGCGTTCTTTATGCAGCTTGCCAAAACTATAATTTAATATTTTGTGGGCAGCAATTTTACCTAGTTTTTGAAATGTATGTTGCGAGTAAATCTGTACTTCTTTGGGATAAGTTAACGAAAATACCTGGGCATTGGGACTTAAAGCAATGTGCGAAACATTTTTTAAATTGTTTTTTTCTCTGAATATTAATCCACTGGCTTTGTCGAAGGCCGCAACATAATTTGAGCCGCTGATAAAGATTTTTCGGTTGTTGTCGAAAAATTTGGTCAATGTAGCGCCTCTGTAAAACGAATATTCGTATTGTTTATTTGATACTATTTGATTATCGACCCTTATCAAGCATTCGCTACTTAGCACATTGGGCACCACAAATGTCATTTCGCTGCCTGTTGTGGTTCCCATATAGCGATAAGACTTTCCGGCATCGGTGCTCAGTGAAATGGCTACAGAATCAAATGGGCTAATGCCTTCCCATAAGGTTTTTCCGCTGGTGGATATGCCAAAATTCTCTCCTCCATTGGGATATACCACCTTTAAATTGCCATTTAGCGAATCCAACGGTGGGTTTCCGGCATATATAAAGATAGGTTTAGTGGGGCAGGTGCTTGTTTTAAACTGAAATCGGTCGCCAATAAACGATGAATCCCTTGGTGTATAAAGTATTTTATATGTACTGCTTTTTCCTTTGGCTAATTGAAAAGGAACTGAATTTAAAAATGGATAATGAATTGCACCTGTTGTATCTTTCAAGGTATATCCAATAATGTTCATGTCGGCATTTACAGCCGAAATGCTAAATTCAATTATGGCGGTATCTCCGGGCTTTACTGTTCCAAAATCGAGCACATCTTGGCTCATTTTTAAATTTCGAAGCATGTGCGCAGGATATTCCATTAAAATAGTCTCTGTAATACTGCCAAGCGTAACATCAAAATTGGTATTTTCGTTGCTGCACAAAAAAGGCAGCTCGAAACGTAAAAAACCGGGAGTAATGCCAAAAATTCCGCTTAAAACCCTTAAATAAGCTTCACGGGCATCTTCGGCGTTTTTGATGTTGGGAAAGCTACTTGTGCCAAGTTTTTTGGAGATATCAGTTAAAATCTGCGGCATTGGCATGCCTATGGTTAGCGGAATAATTTTTGCATCTTGGTCCAATGCTTCTTTAATTATTCTATCGGTGTTGCCGCTACCAATACCATCGGTTAAAAAAATGATTATTTTGTTTTGGTGCTCCGCATGCTGTATAATCCTTGTTGCGCCGGCAGGCTTATTTATTAGGGCTTCGTTGTAGTCGGTGCCGCCAAAAGCATCTATTTTATCGATGGCTTCGAGTAGTTTATCTTTATTTTTTGTAAAATCCTGATTTACATAATTCATTTGGTCGAAGGTGGTAATGGCAATTTCGGAAGCATAGAGTGGTGTAAGCTCTACAAAGGTTTTGGCCGCATCTTTGGCAATCTGAATTCTTTCGCCCGACATAGAGCCGGAAATATCTATAGTTAATACAATAGATGCCAATTCTAAATATTTTGCCTCGGTAGGGGCACTAAATTTGCCTATACTGATCGGATTTCCGGCAATTTTTATGGCAAATTCGTTTTTTAAGGTATTGGTTACGAGTTTAAAACTGCTATCGTAAGCCAAATAGTTTACCTGAACTACAGGTAGTTTGGTGGTATCTACATTAAATAAGTATAATTTTTGACCAAAGCTTTGGCTTATCTGTATAACTATTAGTAAAATAATTAATGTTTTGCGCATGACTGTTTGTTTTGGTAAAGCATTGCCGAAATATAAGAATAATTAGCTCACCTTAAAAGTATTGAATTAAATTCCTTATTTTTTATTTTTGCTTTATACAAATAAATAACTGAAAATAACGATATAAATCAATGCCGGCAAAAGATTAAATATTTTTATTTTTTTAATTTCTAAAATCGTAAATCCCAGTCCGATGAGCAATACGCCGCCAACCGATGTAAGTTCCGAAATAATATGTGGCGGAAAAAAATCGCCTAAAATGGCTGCCAAGAGTGTTATTGATGCTTGATATATAAATAGCGGAATGATAGAGAACATTACACCCAAACCTAAGCCGGCAGCTAAGGCAACAGACGAAAATCCATCCATTACCGATTTGGTGTATAGCAGGTTTGGCTCCATTCCCATGCCCTCTTCTATGGAACCCAGAATGGCCATTGCTCCAATACAATAAAGCAGCGATGCAGTGATAAATCCTTCGGTAAACCGGGTGTTTTTAAATTTAAACCTGTTTTTGAACCATTCACTTGTCTTTTCCAAATATATATCCATTTTTAGACCTTCGCCGGTAATGGCTCCTAATACCAAACTAAGCACAATAAGCAGTATTTCTTTGCCTTCGAGAGCCATTTTCATGCCTAAAAATAAAGTAAATACGCCTAAAACCTGAAATACGGTTTCTATTATATTTTTGGGTAGTTTTTTGTGTAAAAAAAGGCCTATAGTGCTTCCTAGCACTATGGCCACAACGTTTACGAGGGTACCTGTCATAATTTTATTTAATAATTTCTTTTCTTAGGAGTTCGCTCCTTAATTCGAAACCAAAGGCTGTGTTTTTTAGATAAAACACAGGTATATCGCTGTTAGTTTGTATTTTGTATTCAATAAATTCTCCCTTACTGCTAATTTCCCGGCCTGTCCATAGGTTTATCCATTCTGCTTTAGGGAGATAGATGGATTTAGATTGGGCATTTTCTTCATAAATCGGGGCCACCAAAAAATCGCTGCCAAACATAAATTGTTCAGAGGCTATATTTGTGCAAATTTTATCTTCGGGAAATTCCAAAAACATTGCACGTATGGGCGGCATAGCTTTTTCTGATGCTTCTTTTATCAACATTTTCCGGTATTCGAAAAGCGATGCAAAAATTTTGGCGTATCGGTCGAAATGCTTCAATATGTATTCGTTATCATAGAATTGGGCATTTTCAGTGGGGCGGTTTCCTTCGTGCGTTCTAAAAATCAGCGAGAAAGCGTTCAGCTGTATCCATCGGTACAATAATTCTTCGGAGCGAAAATAGTTGAGCAAGGGATTTGCAATGGCCGTATAACCACCTATATCGCTGTGATTTAGCGTCATTCCGGAAAGTCCGCTACTAATTAGCGCAGTAACCGAGGATTGCATACCGTCGTAATTATCCCAACTTACTAATTGGTCGCCGGCCCAAAAAAGTGTGGTATAAGCACTGCTTTTGCTGAATCCGGCGCGGCTAAAAAAAACAAATTCCATTGAATCAGGCATTTCGTTTATTATCTCGCGGTTTAGTTTTTCCCATTCCACCGGATAAATATTGTGATACTCTTTGGCCGAAACACCAGAAAAGAGAACCGCATCGTAAGGCAGAGCTTCTCCAAAATCGGCCATCCAACCTTTAACTTCCTTACTGATTAGTTGTTGCTTAATAACTGATTTAAACCAGTTTCGGGCTTCGGGATTGCTCAAATCCAGTAAGGCAGCACTAAAATCTGTGTTAGGTATGATGTATGGATTTCCGGTGCTATCGAGTATCAAATAGCCTTTATTTTTGGCAATTTCGTATAGATTTATGGTAAAAGGTTTATTTTCGCTGACATCTACCATAAATGGGTTTACATAGGCCAATAAGCTGATGGAATCAAAGGCCATTTGCGGATGAATATCGGGCCAATTTGGGTAGTGGGTGCTGTCTAGTTGCCAATTCCACCACAATTGCTTGCCAAAACTGGTGGTTCGCTGTCCGACCCAATCCTGAAGCCAAAATCCGGAAAGGGGCGTATTTAGCGCTTTTAGCTTTTCGTAAACTTGAGCAACCTTGGCGCTTCCTCCTTGCATGCCTATAATTGCGCCACGATGTATCCAATCGGGTAGGGGGCGCATAAAGCCTTGTTTCTCTCCATTCTGATAGAGCAGTTCGGCATAGTCTTTTGATGCCACAAAACTGCCTTTTAATTGGTTAGCAAAACTTCTGATTTGCCAGAAAGTGTCGTCGCGAAAGTCGAAGGCGCAATAGCTTGTATTTTCAAGGTAGAAACTATATTTATCGGAATGCATAAACCATGGCGTTAAAGCGTAGCTGGTAAATTCGTTTCCGGCCGATTTGGCTACCAAATCAACCAAAAAACTAAGTATTTGTTTGCCTCTGCCAATGCCTTGCTCCGAGATAAATATGGGCACATAATAGCCGTTGAGATTCAAATGTGTAAATTGCTCACCTGTTCCATAAATTTGGTCATTTTTTGAACGCTCAAACTTCAGAAAACTTCGGTTTATATTTTTGTTGTCGAAAACTACTCTATAATTAAGCGTATTCTCTTTGGGCAAACTTAGAATAAGGGTGTATGCAAGGCTGCTGCTACGGTTCTTTAGGCGACCTTCTATTTGTATGGTAAAAGAATCTAATTGTACGGCCTTTTCAATTGTTTGATTGGCAAATGTTTCCAATAATTTATCTTTAATAAAAAATGAACCTTTAAACTCATTTACTTTTTCTTTTCCAATGGCTGCTTGTATAAAACTCTCTCCGGATTTTATTTTTTGCTCATAAACTGATTGTATGGTAAAGCGTTGTTGTGCAGAATCTAACTCGATATTCCAATTTCTAATGGTAAACGATTGATTTAATGATATAAATAGATCTCCGGAAATTGCTTTTGGTGTATTTTTAGGCTTTAACAGAAAATTGGCTAAAAAAATAAGTCCAAGTGCGGATAAGCCAATCAATAGTTTTTCATTCTTCATTTTTTTTAATTTAATATCGAACGAAGCTTTATGTTTGCTGTTTTTGCAATTTTAAAACACATTTTTATGAAAACAAAAGGCTTTTCAAATATATGCATTTTAGTTGGATTTCAAGGTGTAGCTTAAAAAAGCCTTCCGAATTGTGAAAGGCTTAAAAAAATTATTAATATTCGTCTTCGTTAAAGAAGAAATCATCTTTACTGGGATAATCCGGCCAGATATCTTCTATGCTTTCGTATACTTCTCCTTCATCCTCAATTTCTTGTAAGTTTTCTATAACTTCAAGAGGTGCACCCGAACGAATGGCAAAATCTATTAATTCGTCTTTTGTGGCCGGCCAAGGTGCATCTTCTAGTTTAGAAGCTAATTCTAGTGTCCAGTACATATTCTAAATATTAATTTGATAAGATATTAACTTTTGAAATTTTGCTGCAAAAATAGAATTAAATTCCACATATCCTAATGCAACTCTTAATTCTTTTTATGTTTAACGTACATTTTTTTTACTTAGTATCTTTGTAAATTGATAAATTGAGCGTAACTATTTTTTAACTATTTACGTGTATGTTCTATTTATTATCAAAATACAATATGCACCTAATGCTTTATATAGACGGATACTCAATGTTTTGCTTCCATTTTATCTCTTCTATTTTCAGCTCGTAGGCCATTTTGCGGGCAAGTACAAATAAAAAGTCCGATAATCGGTTAAGGTATTTGATATGAATTGGATTTATTTCATATTTTTCACTTAGCGCAACGGCATATCTTTCGGCCCTGCGGCAAATAGTGCGGGCTATGTGGGTGTAGGCTACCAAAATATGTCCTCCCGGAAGGATAAATGATTGTAATAATGGCAATTCGTCGGTATACTTGTCAATGGCCAACTCTAAAAAAACGATGTCTTTTTCTTCGATGTCGGGCAGTTTATATTCTGTATTTTCGTCGTCGTTCGCAAATTGTGCTCCCAAATCGAAAAGCTTATTTTGTATGGCAATTAATATTTGCCTAATTTCTTGCGGAGTTTCTTTGCTTGCAGGTAAAACACCAATCGTTGAGTTTAGTTCGTCGATTGTGCCGTAAACTTCTATTCTTAAATGCGATTTTGAAACCCTATGTCCCGATATTAAGGATGTTTTTCCTTTATCGCCGGTTTTTGTATATATTTTCGACATGCTTTTTATGTTGATTTAATATTATGCGTTGCTTCTAATATCCGATTCTATGTATCCATCGCGTATTCTAATTATTCGGTGTGCATGCTTGGCAATATCTTCCTCGTGTGTTACCAGAATAATGGTATTTCCTTGTGCATGAATATCGGCAAAAAGATTCATTATATCAACCGATGTTTTTGAATCTAAATTTCCGGTGGGTTCGTCGGCCAGAATAATCGATGGTTTATTTACCATAGCACGCGCTACTGCCACCCTTTGCCTTTGGCCACCCGACAATTCGTTGGGCTTGTGAGCCATTCTGTCTTCCAAACCTACTTCGGTTAGTACTTCAATGGCTCTTCTTTGCCGCTCTACCGACGAAAATCCGGCGTAAATCATGGGTAGCATTACATTTTCGAGGGCTGTATAGCGTGGCAAGAGATTAAATGTTTGAAAAACGAAGCCTATCTCTTTATTTCTGATTTCGGCAAGTTGGTCATCAACCAAAGAACTCACCAAATGATTATTGAGCGTATAAGTGCCTTTTGTTGGAGTATCTAAACATCCAAGAATATTCATCAAGGTAGATTTGCCGCTTCCCGAAGGCCCCATAAAGGCTACGTATTCGCCTTTACTTATTTCCAAAGAAACAGATTGTAGCGCTTTTACTGTCTGACTGCCAACATGGTAATGTTTTGCTAATTCCTTGCATTGAATCATTGTATTACTCATTCACTTCTTTATTAATTTTGTATTCCGGTTTGTAGCAGTGGTATATCAGCTCGTTTTTGTCCAGTCGGTACCTATCGATTTCTTCTTCACTGAAATCGTTCACAAAATCATCTTCTATAACTTCAAAACCGGCATCTTCCAGCTTATCTTTATAATCTTTGCCATAGACCCGCAAGTGGTCGTATTGCCCGAATTTTTTCTCGCGCTCCTTGGGATCTGTTATGCTAAAATCTTCGTAAGTGCTTTTGAGCGTTCGATCTAAAGGAACCTGCAATATTGCCCACGCATTAGGTTTTAGCACCCTTAGAATTTCTTGCATAGCCTTTTTGTCGTTGTCGATATGTTCGAGCACGTGATTGCAAAAAAGCACATCAAAGGAATTGTCTTCAAATGGCATTTCTCTTATATCCATTTTTATGTCGGCAATCGGCGATTCAAGGTCGGCGGTGGTATAATCGAGATTTTTCATGGCCTTAAACTTTTTTAGATAAGGCTGTTCGGGCGCTATGTGCAGCATTTTGTATTGTTCCTGAAAAAAATCGGTTTCTCGCTTTAAATACAACCACAAAAGCCTGTGCCGCTCGAGCGATAAACAGCTTGGGCAGAGCCTATTATCTTTACCCTGATTACCATAAGGCAAAAATTTTCGGAACTTATGGCCGCAAACAGGGCATTCGTGTTTATTGCCTGCATAAAAGATGCTTATAATGCGGCTAAATATAAAACTGAACTTAATGAGGTATATTCTGGGTACTTTTCTAACGATAAATTGAATTAACTTTTTCATTTATTGGGTATTACCTTCTTTTTGTATACTTTTCCGAATCTCAAAAATATTCATTTTTAGCGTATCGGCAACTTAGATTGGAATTTTTTTTTGAATTCGTTGTATGGCAGCTCCTTAAATTTGTCCTCTCCATAGAACTGCAAAATCGGCTCAATGTCCTCCGGACGAAGGTAGGCTTGTATGCGGTCGAGCATTTTGGTTTGCTCGTCCAAAATCATCAGACTTGGAAAATACATTTGTCCGTTGAGCATGGCCACTGCCAATTGGTGAAACGGATGTGGTGTGCCCGGGTTGCTATAACTTCCGCCAAAGGCATTGATGGTATCTTTTCCTGTGGCATTTATTCGCACGGCATAGAAATGCTCATTGATGTAGTTGCCGATAACGCTATTATTATAGGTGCGCATATACATTATTGTGCTTAAATTGCGCTCATTCAAATAAAAATCGATGAGTATTTTTTTTGGATGTTCCTGCTGTAATTTCAAGGCTTCTTCCATGGTATACCATTTGGTTACGCTTCGAACCATCGAATAGCCGGTTGTGCTTTTTTCGGGGTAAACCATTCGAAAATATTCCAGATATTCGTCGAAAGTTACCGTTCTATAGGCTTCTTCGAAGTAATAGATAAGTATTGGAAATAAATGTGTTTGGGAATAATAAGTTGTGTACAAATCGCCCTGACCATTGTTCCTAAAAATTACCATTGCCGGAAAAGTATTATTTCCGCCGGTTAAATAGTTTACCAATGGATGCACACCGGCTTTTGCCTTTGGGACAAAAGTACTGTCGTTAAAAAACTTTAGCTTCTCTTTGGAATTTACATCTAATAATACTGAATAGAAATAATTATTCAAATACATACTCACATCGCGGCTTTTGAGTACACTGTCGAGCATGATTTGCGACGAATCATTTCCTTGCTGATGCAAATAGAGCAAAATTGGTTTCTGACGAATCAAAAATGTATCTCTGGCTTTTTGTAAGCTCAGCCAGTTGATTTCAAATGTACTATTTTCTTGTGCAATGGCACTTACACTGCTAAAAAGCATCAGCAAAAAAATAAATATTCTGTTCATAATCATTTTTTTAGTTTAATTAAAGAGTTCAGTCTAAAAAGATTGAAAAAATGATTATACCCCTGCCAGCGTTTTCTTAATTGACTTATAAACTGTTTAGTACAGTTACAGCATTTTATAAAAATCAACGCTGGCAGGGTTTTTAGACTAGACTCATTAAAACAATTTTCTTTGCATTTAATAAGTCAGTGTGCTTGTATTTGATTTTTGAAAATCTTGGTATTGAATTGTTTTATATTTATCCTGTCTGATATACTCCAAAAAAGATTCCATAATTACCGGATTCAGATATTCCTGCAATCTAGTAATGGCGTTACCTTTTTCGTCTAAAAATATCAACGTTGGCAGCACCATGCGGTTGTTATTTGCAGCAAATTGTACGGCCAAATCGTGAAAAGGATGCACCGGACTATTTACAAAAGTGTTTCCGCCTAATTGTATTGTGTCTTTAGAAAATGCATCGAACCTAACAGGGTAGAAATGCTCATTTAGCAACTTAGCAATCAAAGGGTTACGATAATTTGTCCGGTTCATAATGTTGTTGCTTACAACACCTTGGCCATAAATATCGATAAAGATTTTTTTTGGCTGTTGGGCTTGCTTTTTAAAGGCTTCTTCTAAACTCAACCATTGCACAACACCTGTTGTATCAAACTTTTCGCCTGCATTTAATTTCTCTATTTTTTCGGTGTAAGCGTTCGGGAATGTATACCAAAACATCCGTTCGTAGTAATGAAATGGAGTAGAGCGGTTTATTTTTTCGGCAAAGTAATACATTATCGGTTCTTGCTTGCGCACATCCTGATAGCCCGGAATTACCGAAGCATCTCCGTTTATATCCATATATACAAAAGAAGGATACGACATTCGGCCATTGAGTAAACCATAAGCCAGCCCCTGTATATACTTATTTCCGCTTAAAAAACTGTAATAAGTGGAATCTCTAAAAACGATAGTATCATTAGATTCTGCATTTAATCTTACCGGATAATAATTTGTGTTTATGTAATTGGCTATATGTGGGTTGGCAAAAGTTGTTTGCATCATGTGTTTACACCAGCCGCACCAATCGGTATAAACATCTATTAATAAAGGTTTGGGTGTTTTCTCGGCAAGTTTTTCCGCTGTTTCTATGTCGTACCAAAGCACCAAACTCCCCTCTACAGATTCCTGAGCTTTTAATTGGGTCGCGAGTAATACTATAAATATCAGTAATATTCTCATTATTAATAACTTTTAATATTTTATTTATTCTGATGAAATTAAATCTTCTAAAGTATATTTTTTGTCAAAATCAGTCCACGAATTTAATTTATAGTATTCTTTATTAATATAAATTAACAATTTTAGAAAAGCATCCGGTTTCCAATAGCCCGGAACTACAGCTATTGAAGCCCCATTTTCATCGATAAAACTGTAGGACGGAAAAACCATTTGCTCGTGAAGCAATTCGGTTGCCAAACGATTATATTTTCCTAAATAATTCGGCGCAAATGTTTTGCCTAAAAAGCTAAGGGTATCGCCACATTCGGCATCAAAGCGCGAGGCGTAAAAATGGGCGTTCAGGTAGTTGTACACTTGCTCGTTGGGGAATGTTTTACGCTCCATCACCTTGCACCAATGGCACCAATCGGTGTAAACATCAACAAATATTTTTTTTGGATTTTCTTTTTGAAGAATAAACGCTGTATCTACCTTTATCCAATTAATTTCCTGCGCTTGCAAACGATGTGCAGATATTAGTAATACGGTAAAAATTAGTATGTTGATAACTTTTTGTTTGTGCATGGCTATAATCTGTAAAGTATTTATTTTTAGATATTTAAAATATTGATGAAAGATTCAATATACAGTAAAACGCCTAAAATTGGCTAAATGTTGCAAAACATTATCGACGAATATGCTTTTTAACTCATTTTAAACTGAATAAATTTATTACTTTCGGCAGCGAATTTGGTAAAATTTAAGTGTAATGGAGCAACACATCAATATGAAACAACCGCGCGAACTATATATTCTGTTTTTTACAGAAATGTGGGAGCGTTTCAACTATTATGGCATGCGGGCTTTGCTGGTGCTGTATATGGTTTACGATTTATTTGTAAATAAAAGAGGCTTTGGCGATACTCAGGCTTATGCCATTTATGCCGCTTATGGTTCCTTGGTTTATGCAACTCCTTATATCGGGGGCATCCTGGCCGATAAAGTGCTGGGATATAAAAAATCCATCATCTTTGGTGGAATTATGATGGCCATAGGTGAATTTTTGATGATGATTCACAGCGAATATATCTTTTATTTTGCCCTTAGTTTTATTATTGTAGGTAATGGTTTTTTTAAACCCAATATTTCCAGTATTGTTGGAGGGCTTTATAAAGACGACGATCCTCGCAGAGACGGTGGCTTCACCATTTTCTACATGGGCATAAATATGGGGGCTGCTATTGCACCTATTCTTACCGCTGTGGTTATGGATGTATTTGGTTTCCAGTATGCTTTTGGATTAGCTGGTGTGGGTATGGTGGCCGGATTGATTACCTTTATTCTCGGAAAAGCAAAATTGGGTGATAACGGTAATCCTCCTAATTACGAAACTTTACACAAGAAAACTTTGGGTATTACCAACGAATTCTGGGTATATATTTTCTCCATTACCACGGTTCCCGTTTTCATGTACCTAATATTTTTCAATAAAATAATGGATATTGTTTTTCCATTGTTTGGTCTTTTTGTACTTGGCTCTTTGCTTTATAATGCTTTTAAGGTATCTAAAGTAGAACGCGAACGCTTATTTGTTATTATAATTCTGGTTTTATTTACCATTATGTTCTGGTCGTTTTTCGAGCAGGCTGGTAGTTCGCTTACATTGTATACCGAGCTAAATATAAACCGTTGGGTAGGAAACTGGCAAATCCCAACTCCGCTGTTCCAATCTGTTAATGCATTTTTTATCATAGTTTTAGCTCCCGTTTTTGCAAGCATGTGGATAAAACTGGCAGAGAGAGGCAAAGAACCATCTACTCCGCTCAAATTTGCGCTCGGTCTTATTATGATTGGTTTGGCTTTTGGTTCGCTGGTAATTGGTAAAAGTTTTGCCGAAAACGGGCTTGTTCCACTATTTTTTATCATTTTAATCTATTTTATGAATACCCTGGGTGAGCTTTCGCTTTCGCCAGTTGGATTATCTATGGTTACAAAATTATCGCCCAAAAGAATGGTCGGTATGGTTATGGGAGCATGGATGCTCGCTGTTGCTTTTGCTCAGTTTTTTGGTGGTATGATTGCTAAATATACCTCTACAGACGAATACATGGAAGCGGCAGTTAATTATGCACCCAAACTGGGAGTTGATGGAAACGATACTTTTGTATTTAATTTGTTTGACGAAGTTAGCAACACACAAACACAAGATATTAAGGTTAATGTGCAAATTTCGAACGACGTTAAAGCCACCGGTGTTGCATACAAACCAGATGCTTTCGAAATTTATAAAAGTCTTAAACCCGGCGCAGAAATTACCCAAAATTTACGCATTAAACATTTAGATCCGCTGGGCGATTTAACCACCATTTCGGTACCTAAAGCCAAAGCAGGAAATGTTACCGTAAATGGCGATATGCTTACTTACAAAGCTTTATCAGATTCTATGCTGGTAGATACCATCGAATGGACAATCACCGAAATTGAAGATACTTTGCAATCGGATTTGGTGCGCATGATTCTTACCATTGATAATCTCGAAAACCATCCACCGGTAGCTAAAACTGCTGTTATTGATGCTGTTGCATGGAAAAAACCCTGGTATACACGCTCGGATGTGATTGTAAATGTACTCGATTTTGCTTACGATCCCGATGGGGA
Source organism: Acetofilamentum sp. (assembly GCA_020720625.1). Lineage (GTDB taxonomy): Bacteria > Bacteroidota > Bacteroidia > Bacteroidales > DYOH01 > DYOH01. Next base: position 14,359 of record DYOH01000073.1, read on the forward strand.
TGCGCTTATTGTGAAAATTACGCAAAAACCTGATGCCGAAAGGGCTACTGTGAAAACGCAAAATAACTTAAATACCTTCGTGGGTCCCAATAAAACGGTGCATATATACACAAATGTTTTTGGTAGTTTATCCATTATTGCTGTGGCTGTGGGTGTTTTATTACTTTTCTTGGTTCCGATTTTGAAAAAATGGATGCACGGTATTCATTAACTCTATATATATTTTATTTTTAGTTGATAGCTGCCTTGCATAAGGCGGCTATTTTTTTTATCTTCGGGCAAATCATTTTAATCTGTAAAATTATGGCAAAAGAAATAATGGAGTTGTTGCCAAAGGATGTTTGGCGCAATTTTTATTCTTTAACGCAAATTCCCCGACCATCCAAAAAAGAAGCGCGTGTAATTGAGTTTGTTAAACAGTTTGGTCGCAATCTTGGACTTGAAACTATTACCGACGAAGTGGGCAATGTGCTGATAAAAAAGCCTGCTTCGGCTGGTTTCGAAAACCTTAAAACTATTGTGTTGCAGGCTCACCTGGATATGGTTCCCCAAAAAAACTCCGATTCGGACCACAATTTCGATACCGATCCTATTGATGCTTATATTGATGGGGAATGGGTGAAGGCGCGCGGAACTACTCTCGGTGCCGACAATGGTATTGGCGCTGCCGCAATGATGGCTGTTCTCGAATCTAAGGATTTAAAACACCCTGCAATTGAAGCTCTTTTTACTATCGACGAAGAAACTGGCATGACTGGTGCTTTCCACCTTAAACCCGATTGGCTGAAAGGCGATATTTTGCTTAATCTCGATTCAGAAGACGAAGGGGAGTTGTACATTGGGTGTGCTGGTGGACTAAATACCAATATCGACTACGATTATACTACCGAAAACTCCGATAATCAGCATAAAGCTTATCGAATTCTGGTGAAAGGACTTAAAGGCGGACATTCAGGTATTGACATTGTGCTTGGTCGTGGGAATTCTATTCAGTTGATGGCACGCATTTTATACGCCATTGAAAGTCTGGGCATGCGTTTGGCTTCTTTCGATGGTGGCTCACTGCGAAATGCCATCCCGCGTGAAGCCTCTGCTATTGTTACTATTCCATTTAATCGTATGGAAAAAGCTGTTGCTATTATTAGTGAACTAAAACATATTATTGCCGAAGAACTTAGCGCTGCAGAGCCCGACCTTATGATCGAATTTTCCGAAACCGAAATGCCTGTAAGGCTTATGGGCTTAAAAGATGCCCGAGAGTTTATCAGGGCTTTATACATTTTTCCCAATGGGGTTATTCGTATGAGTGATTATATGCCTGTGCCCGAAACCTCTACAAATTTGGCTGTAGCTAAAGCCGAAAACGGACAAGTGAGCATCAAATCATTACAAAGATCGTTTGTTGACACTGCAAAAGAGAATTTGGCCCGCCAAATTCGGAGCGTTTTTGAGCTTTACGGGGCTAAAGTGGTGCACGAAGGCTCTTATCCGGGTTGGAAACCAAACCCCGATTCTGCAATTATAAGTGCCATGAAGGATGTTTATCATAAAGGTTTTGGTAAAATTCCTGAAATAAAATCTATTCATGCTGGCTTGGAATGTGGCATTATTGGCGGAATTTATCCAAAAATGGATATGATTTCTTTTGGACCAACCATTCGATTTCCGCACTCACCCGACGAGAAAGTAAACATACAGTCTGTAGAAAAATTCTGGGATTTTCTTGTCAAAACCCTTGAAAATACACCATCAAAATAAAGCAAAAAGCCTCGCATAAACATATCTGCGAGGCTTTTTCTTTTTTTTACATTAACAATTTATTTATTATCGCCAGTCAGTAAAACCGGCAAATTGTCGTTTCCGTTTCCTACCAATATTACTTTAGAATTGGGAGAGGTTACAAGTTTCTCTGTAACTTCTATGGCTCTCATCTGCAATAATTTATCTGTTAAGCTGTTGTTTATAATCATGTTGGCGGCAGCCTCGCCTTCGGCGGCAATTTTGCGACGTTTGGCTTCAGCTTCTTCTTTTTGAAGTTTAAATTCGTAAGCCAATGCCTCTTGCTCCTGTTGAAGTTTGCTTTCAATTGCATCTTTAATTTGCTTAGGCAATTGAATGCTTCTTATGCCTAAATCAGTAAGTTCAATATTATTCTCTTCGCTACCTAATGATTCGGCGATGCGTCTTCTTATTTCATTTTCAACTTCGGTTCGCTTGGTGGCAAATATTTCTTCTGCGGTATAATGTCCCATTACTTCGCGCACTGAGGCCCTTATTTTAGGTATTACAAGGGTATTCATAAAATTCTCGCCAAAACGCTCATGTATATGGCCGATTTTATCAAATTTAGGTCTAAAACGTATAAATACATCTGCTACAATCGACAATCCGCTTTTATCCAAAATGTCGAGGTGCTCTTCTTGATTTTTTTCGCGCACATCGTAAACATACAAGGCATTCCAAGGAGCAAGCACATGAAATCCTGCTTGTTTGATATTTTCTTTGTCGAGACCTGAACCAAATTTACGGAATACAACACCCACTTCGCCCGGCTTTAAGGTGTAAAATATCTGAGAACTTAGCAAAACCACTACTACAAATCCGATGGCAGCTAAGACTAATACGGATGATAGTTTTTTATTCATAATTTCTAATTTTTATTATGCTGCTAATATAGTAATCCTTTGCGAATCGGACAAATATGTCTAATTTCATGAAAAATGCTTTTAAAGCACAGATTTCTTCTTGCATGCCTGTGTTTTTAGTCCTACTTTTGGCTTTGTTTTTTTATTTTTTTTTAAAACTTTGCCGAATGACTAATCAAATGAAACAATCGCTTTCTGATTCGCCCGTTTTAAGGTGGACTGTATTGCTGCTCACCAGTTTATCTTTAGCTACGAATTACTATTTTTACGATGCATTATCTCCGTTAAAAGATTTATTATCAAAAGATTTAGGATTCTCAAATGCCGATTATGGTTTTTTTAATTCGGCTTATTCCATTCCTAATGTTTTTTTATTTATGGCTATTATCGGGGGTATTATTCTCGATAAAATAGGAATAAGAATTACCGGATTTATGTTTATTACTTTTATGGTGGCCGGTGGAGCGCTTACTGCTTACGGTGCTACCGAATATTATAATGCCGGTGGTATAGGTTATCATTTTATGAATTCTTTTTTTAAAGATTATTCTCCGGCACTGAAAATGATGTCGCTGGGCTATTTTTTATTCGGACTTGGTGCCGAAACAAGCAATGTGGTTATTTCTAAGGCCATTGTTAAGTGGTTTCAGGGCAAGGAGTTGGCCTTAGCATTGGGGCTTAACGTAGCTACTGCTCGATTGGGTACTGCCATGGCACTTATTTTTTCGCCCCGTTTAATTTATCCTCATTGGACAAATGCTATTTGGGTTGGGGTATTGCTTTTAGCGATTGGATTATTGGCTTTTATGGTTTATAATGTTCTCGATTTACGTTTCGATAGATTTTCTAAAAGTCAGCAAGATGCCGAGGAGCCCGAAGAAGAATTTCATATTTCGGATGTTACAAAGCTGCTTAAAACACCTGCTTTTATTTATATTACGCTTCTTTGCGTTACTTTTTACTCGGCTGTTTTCCCGTTTATGAAATATGCGCCGGATATGATGATTAATAAATTTGGCGTTTCGCGCGAATTGGCCGGAACAATTGTGAGTATTCTCCCTTTTGGAACGATTCTTTTTACTCCTTTTTTTGGTTGGTACGCCGATACAAGAGGCAAAAGTGCCAGTTTGATGATTCTTGGTGCTGTACTGCTTATTTCGGTGCATTTAATGTTTGCTCTAACCGAAATTAACCCTTACATTCCGATGTTTATTCTTGGCGTGGCTTTTTCTCTTGTTCCTGCGGCTATGTGGCCTTCGGTTGCTAAAATTGTAGAACAGCGTCGTATTGGTTCTGCTTATGGATTAATGTTTTCGATTCAAAATATTGGGCTTTGGGCTTTTCCTATGCTGATTGGCATTGTTCTCGATAATTCTAATTCCAATGCATCAAAATCTTTTAATCCGCAAGAATCTCAACAAATTTTGGCTCAAAAATCGGCGCAAGCTATTTATTTAAACGATGCCGGCGAAGCTTTGGCAGGGCAAAAAATTAAGATTAATCTAATGGTGAACGACAAGGATGGAAATACCATTTGGGACGAATATCAGCTGGTTAATACCGACAATAGCGGCCAATATACGGCTGAAATTGGCAAAATGGAAGAAATTTCTTTTGTTGATTATAATTATTTACAAAAAAACGACTCTCTTTTAGTAAGACTTAGTTATTCTGATAAGGGTCAGGAGATTGTATTTTTTGCATCTGAATTAAAAAATTTGGCCGAAAACATGCAATTTTTCTTGCAAGATGCGCAAAAAAATATTATTAAAGATAAACAACAAACAATATTGTTTTCTTTATGGAATGAAACTGAGAATATGCCAGTTTGGAAAGAGTCTTTTGATATTTATGCTGATAAAAATGGTAGCTTCGAATTTATTCCGGGCAAAGGTGTATTAGAATTTGCAAAGGTGGCGTATTTCGATTTACAGAAGCCTGAAAATGTTGTGGTTGTTAATGTTCCGCTAAATTACAGAAATGCAGTATTGATGCTTGCTTTTTTAGGCGTTTGGGGCGTTTTGTTTGCCTTCTTGCTTCGAAATACAGATAAAACCTCGGGTTTTGGACTCGAATTACCTAATAGGAAAGATTAGTTTTTCCTGATATATGCTTAAAGGCCGGTGAATAATATTCAATCGGCCTTTTTATTTCTCAAATGAACTATGAATTATTATTGAGTTCAGTCTAAAAAGATTGAAAAAATGATTATAACCCTGCCAGCGTTT
>DYOH01000074.1 GCA_020720625.1 Acetofilamentum sp.
TTACAGCATTTTATAAAAATCAACGCTGGCAGGGTTTTTAGACTAGACTCATAAAAAAAGCATATTAAGTCAAATAATATATCGAAAGCAAAAAAAAATAAAAATACATGAGTTTAAAATATAAAAATTTAAATTAGCTCCAAAAAATCAAATTAAATAAACTGCTAGATTTACTCTCCCATCAATGGGGAAAAAACTAAAAGGATTGATAAGAAGATAAAAAGATTATCCACAAGTTGGATAAAGCCAAAATACTAAACACATACAACATGAAAAAACTATTTCTCGTAATTGCATTAATAATTAGCTACCAGATGCTATTGGCTCAGATTCTGCTCAATAATGCAGATGCTGGCTCGCTGGGTAAAGCCAATGCAGGTATTACCAGCGCATCTGTATTCTCCGTTTTTTTAAATCAGGCTGCCATGACTCAGCATACAAAAGCCGCTTTGGGGATAGCTGTAAGAAATAATTACTTGCTTCAGGAACTCAACCAAAGCTCCCTGGCTGCTATTCTCCCAACAAAGTTTGGTGTTATTGGTGCATCATTGAGTTTATCGGGATTTGAGCTATACAAAGAATATACTGCCGGATTTGCATACGCCTTAAATATTTCGGAAAAATTTGCGCTCGGTTCAAAAATAGAGTACTTGCATCTTATGCAGCAAGAATATTATGGATATACCAGTGTTTTATACGGCGAATTATCGTTAATCGGGCAGATTTCGGAAAAACTAACCGTTGGTGCGCATATTTTTAATCCAACAGCTAGTACATTTAACGATCTGGCAAAAACAAAATTACCTATAAAAGAGACCATCGGAATTTGTTACAAATTCTCTCCGGAATTTGCTTTTTTTCTGGAACAAAATTCCAACTTCGAAACCAATACCATCCGGATAGCAGGCGAATATCAATTTAAAAAACTCTTTACGATAAGAGCCGGTACCCAAATTTTTGATAAACGGGTTGTATTTAACGCCGGAACAGGTTTTGTTTTTCAGCACTTAATTCTGGACATTGCATTTGAAAGCAGTCAACTAACAGAAAACAATAACCTTACATCGGCAATCAGCATAAGTTATCTTTTCTGAACAAAATACTGTAAATTTGTCAATCTTTAAGTTTGGCATTTTACTTGACAAATAAACAAGATTGAGAAAACGGAACATTTACTCTGACATCTTGACGTATTAAAAATCAGCATGAAAAAAATTAAAATATATTCTGGAGAACAAATGGATAATAACGGAAACGAATTTTTGCCCATCTTTACAGACGAAGACATTGACATCGAGAACCATACGGAAGAAGAAACAGAAATTCCCATACTGCCCTTACGAAATACAGTTCTTTTTCCGGGCGTAGTAATTCCAATTTCTATTGGCCGCGACAAATCATTGCAGCTTATAAGAGAGAGTTACGAAAAAAATCATATTATTGGAACTATTTCGCAAATAGATAAAAAAGTGGATTTTCCGGGAGAATCCGATTTGTATTCCATTGGTACTACCGCCCGTATTATCAAAATACTGGAACTTCCGGATAACAGTACAACAGCGATTATTCATGGCCAATCCAGATTTAAAGTGCAGGAATTTACCCAGCAAGAACCTTATTTTAAGGCCAATGTAAAAAAAATGGCAGAAAAAACAGCCGACGAAAAAGATTCAGAATTTATAGCCATTGCAAACACATTAAAAGATTTATCTATAGAAATTATTAATCTTTCGCCCAATATTCCTAACGAAGCAGCCTTTGCCTTAAAAAATATTGAAAAACCCCTTTTCCTGGTAAATTACATTTGCACCAACAATAATGCAATAACTGCCAAAAAACAAGAATTACTTGAAACAGCTAATATAAAAGAACGGTCAGAAAAAGTTTTACAAATTCTGGCTGTTCATATTCAGGAGCTAAAAATAAAAAACGATATTCAAACGAAAGTCAAAAATCAACTCGATAATCAACAGCGCGAATTTATTCTGAGTCAACAAATGAAAACTATTCAGAATGAACTTGGGCAGAGTCCCATTGAACTAGAGATTAAAGAGTTAAAAGCAAAAGCAAAAGCAAAAAAATGGAACGAGAACGTTGAAAAAACTTTCGAAAAAGAAATTACCAAGCTCGAAAGAATGAACCCCGGTTCGCCAGACTTCTCGAATCAGATTAATTATCTGCATACAATGCTCGATTTACCATGGAACGAATATACCGATGATAATTTTGACTTGAAACGTGCAGAAAAGGTTCTGGATAAGGATCATTTTGGACTAGAAAAAGTGAAGGATAGAATTTTGGAGCATTTGGCAGTATTGAAGCTAAAAGGTGATTTAAAATCGCCAATTATTTGCCTTTATGGCCCTCCGGGAGTTGGAAAAACTTCGCTGGGAAAAAGTATTGCCGAGGCTTTGGGCCGAAAATATATCCGTATGGCGCTCGGCGGACTGCACGACGAATCGGAAATTCGTGGACATCGCAAAACCTACATTGGTGCAATGCCCGGACGGATTATTCAAAACCTGATAAAAGCCAAATCGTCGAATCCTGTTTTTATTCTCGACGAAATAGACAAAATTGGCAACGACTTTAGGGGAGACCCATCGTTTGCCTTGCTCGAAGTGCTCGATCCGGAACAAAATTTTTCTTTTCACGACAATTATCTGGAAGTAGAATACGATTTATCGAAAATATTGTTTATTGCTACTGCAAATACCGTTGGAGATATTAAACCACCATTACGCGATCGTATGGAAATGATTGATGTTACCGGTTATATCCTTGAAGAAAAAATTGAAATTGCTCGCCGTCATTTGCTGCCCAAACAAATGGAAAATCATGGTATAAAAGAAGAGCAGCTTAAATTATCAAAAGATGCTTTTGAAACCATCGTTGAAGAATATACCCGCGAAAGTGGTGTGAGAGAATTAGATAAAAAACTTGCAAAAATTGCCAGATTCATTGCCAAAAAAATTGGCTTCGAAGAAGAATATAACCCCAATTTGGCAGCCGAAGAAATTAAACAAATTCTTGGCCCTCAATCATATCTCAAAAACAGGTATCAAGACAACGAAACAGCGGGTGTTGTTACTGGCTTGGCCTGGACTGCAGCAGGTGGAGCAATTTTGTATGTAGAAACCAGTCTTAGTAAAGGTAACGGAAATCTTACTCTGACAGGTAATTTGGGCAACGTGATGAAGGAGTCGGCCATTTTGGCACTCGAATATTTAAAATCACACGCATCTGAATTAGAGATAGACCACCGCATTCTAGACGATTATAATATTCATATACATGTGCCAGAGGGCGCTATTCCTAAAGATGGTCCATCGGCAGGTGTAACCATGGTAAGCTCTGTGGCATCGGCACTCACACAAAGAAAAGTACGTAAACAGTTGGCCATGACCGGCGAAATTACCTTGCGCGGAAAAGTTTTGCCTGTGGGTGGCATCAAAGAAAAAATATTGGCTGCAAAAAGAGCTGATATTAAAGAAATTATTCTAAGCAAGGAAAACGAAAAAGATGTAAAGGTTATCAAGGAAATTTATCTCAAAGGATTAAAATTTCATTACGTGGATAATATTAAAGAAGTACTAGAAATTGCAATCTTAAAGCAGAAAGTTAAAAATCCGAGGCAATTTAAACACATCAAAAAATAATTTTCACAATCCGCTGTTCTAAAATGGCGGATTTTTTGTTTCTTTATCAAAAGATCAAAAATAAAATGAAAAAAACTAAGCAGAAGGCCATTTGTATTGCAAGCATACTAATCACTTTGCTATTATTTGGAACAACATCATTGCATGCCCAGGCACATGTTCAACTATTACAAAACAAAACTGATTTTGGCAAAGTGCAAGAGGGCAAAATACTGAATTACGAATTTAGGTTTATTAATTCGGGCAATCAACCCCTTGTTATTTCCAAAATACAGCAAGGATGCGGCTGCGTAGCCACCAGCTATCCGGTTTATCCGGTAACCCCCGGAGATACTGCTTCGGTGTATACAAAGTTTGTTACAAATGGCAAAAAAGGGCGGCAAAATCAACGAATTATGATTTTTTCTAATGCAGATAATTCCCCCACAGAAATAAGAATCAAATGTGATGTAATAGTACGTTCTTGAAAAAATTTTATCAGAATATAGCTTATCTATTTAGTGCCAACACATTAGCCATTGTTGTACCTTTTCTTTTTGCTCCTTTACTTACACGCCTATACACGGCCGATGAATATGGTACTTACGCCCAAATAACTGCCTATGCATCTTTAATCTCTATTTTTGCTTCAGGTGCTCTGGAATATAGTATATTACTACCCAAGAAAAACCAAACGGCAATTTTTTTGCTTCAAGCAGCCCAATTTCTTGCGTTGATAATATTTCTTATTAGCCTGATTCTCGTTTTTATCCTTTTTGTGTTTGTAAAAAGTTTTTCGCCCATTTACTTAGTTATTCCGCTCTATGGCCTATTAGTAAGTAGCCAAAAAATTTGGAATTACTGGCAAAACAGACAAGACAATTTCTCCTTAATGGCCGCAGCTCAATCGAGCAGAGCTTTAAGCATGAGCACCTTACAAGTTCTGTTGGGCTTTATTTCTCCAAAGGGAATTGGTTTATTATTTGGCGATTTCCTTGCTCAATTTCTTAAATTAGCTATTTTGCTTAAAAGCAATACTATCGAAATAATAAAAACTCCGTTTCGACTAAAAAATATTTTAGCAGCTGTAAAAACTTACAAGCAATTTCCTTTATTAGCTATGCCTTCCGATTTTTTCAATTTTTTGTCGGTACAATTGCCCATTTTTGCTTTTGTGATTATCTTTGGAGAAAAGGCTGCAGGTTTATACTTTTTACCACACAAATTACTTTCTGCACCGTTAAACGCTTTAGGTAACGCCATTTCTCAGGTGTATTTTAAAACCCTAAGCGTAGACAACAATGAGGCTGGGAACACTCAAACTGTTAGCGAAAAAATATATAAGAGTCTGTTTATTACAGGCGTATGGGGCTTTGGGTTAATCCTGTTTTTTGGTGAAACGCTTTTTGCCATCGTTTTTGGGGATACATGGCAACTATCGGGCGTATTTGCAACTTATCTTAGTCCCTGGCTATTTATGGTTTATGTATTCTCCCCCTTAAGTATTATTTTTACAGCCATCAATAAACTAAAAATATCTTTTCTAATGAATTTCGCACTTTTTATTCTTCGGGCGGGAGCTTTATTAATAGGCAGTTTCTATTTCGATTCGCTCGAGAAAACAGTATTTATTTATGGCTTAACCGGCTTTGCCTATTGGTTTATATTATCTGTATTTATCATGAAATTTGCCGGTTTATTCAAAAGTAAGATTTTCATTTTCAGCCTGAAACATTTAATCATTTCAGGCACCACGCTTTACATTCTGAACCATTATATTTAGTATTCGGAAGAAATTTTAAGATCTTTTACAAATAGCTGCAAAATTGTACGATTATTAAAAGTATTGGAAACCACATGATAACAAATATCAAAAGAATTCCCATCTTTAATTTTCTCGAAAAAATCGGCCATCCCGAAAGCAATTCCCTGAAAAACAGCGGTTCCGTCGTCGGCTTCTATGCGCAAATGCTCCGAAGTTTTTCCTACTATCTTTGTTTTATTGGTGGCTTTTACATTTTTAGTTACAAAAACGGGAGCCAGATTTTCAGGGCCAAAAGGCTCCATTTGGTTTATAATATTGTGAAATTTAGCAGTAATGGCGGCAAAAGGAATTTCCATATCCACTTCAATATTTGGCAAACATTGCTCAGGGGTAATGGTTTCTCTCACTTTTTTCTCAAAACACTCTTTAAACTTCTCCAATTTCTCAAAATCAAGGGTAAGTCCGGCGGCAAACTTATGTCCTCCAAAGCTATCGAGTAAATGCGAACAAGCATCAATAGCTTCGTAAAGATTAAATCCTTCGACCGAACGCGCAGATCCTGAGACTTTTCCGTTGGACTCAGTAAGTACAACTGTTGGCCTGTAAAAGCTTTCGATTAAGCGCGAAGCCACAATACCAATTACACCTTTGTGCCAATCGGGAGAAAACACCACAGTAGTATTTTTCTCTTTAGAATCTTCGTCGGTCTCAATCATATTGAGCGCCTGTGCGGTAATGCTATGGTCGAGATTCTGGCGAGATGTATTATAATGATTTATCTTTTGCGCCATTTCGAGTGCCTTCTCTGCATCGTTCGAGATAAGCAAACGCACCGAAGCATCTGCAGTATCAATTCTGCCGGCAGCATTAATGCGAGGCCCCAGCTTAAATACCACATCGGTAATAGTAAGTTCCGTTTCGCCGGCACCTGCCACTTTAATAAGTGTTTGCAATCCCTGACGTGGGTTTTTATTTAGTTTTTTTAACCCAAAATAGGCCAAAATTCTATTTTCACCTACAATTGGCACAATGTCGGAAGCAATACTCACAGCCACCAAATCGAGTAAATCGTGAACCAGATTTATAGGTACATTATTGCGTTGGGCAAATGCGTGTACAAGCTTAAAGCCCACACCACATCCAGAAAGCTCTTTAAAAGGATAATTACAATCGTTTCGCTTTGGATCAAGCACAGCAACAGCTTTAGGCAATTGGTCTCCGGGCGTATGATGATCGCAAATAATAAAATCGATCTTTTTCTCATTGGCATAATCGATTTTCTCTACCGCCTTAATTCCGCAATCCAGAGCAATAATTAAACTATAGTTGTGCTCAGCGGCAAAATCAATACCTTTGTAGGAGACACCATACCCTTCGGTATACCTGTCGGGGACATAAAAATCGAGATGCGAGTGAAAATTGGCTAAAAAAGAATACATCAGCGCCACAGAAGTGGTTCCATCCACATCGTAATCGCCATAAACCAAAATTTTCTCCTTATTATAGATGGCCTGCTCTAATCTTGTAACAGCCAACTCCATATCTTTCATAAGAAATGGGTCGTGTAAATCGTCAAGCGAAGGCCTGAAAAAGGATTTCGCCTGTTCATAAGTATCCACTTTACGTTGAATCAATAAGTTAGCTAATGCTTCGGAGACATTTAATTGCTGGGCAAGCTTTTTGACTTTCTCTTTATCAGCCCGTTCCTTAATTCGCCAAATTTTTTCCATATTTTTTTTTTAACTGTCAGTATTTGACGAAATCATTTTTTCACCACTTCTTTAAATCCACTTATTTTAGCAACTTGGAAATCCGGGATCTCCGGGAATTTGTGTTAGCAAATTTGCCCTAAATTCTGCCGAAATAAACATCGATAAACGTTCTTTTATTTCGTTAAAATCCAAATCATTATTGGTTTCTATTTGCATACTTGTCATACTTTTATCAACAAATCCGCAAGGGTTGATATAGGAGAAATACCGCAAATCTGTATTGATATTCAGGGCAATGCCATGCATAGTAGCGCCCCTGCTCGACTTTATACCCACTGAGCAAATTTTACGTGCATTTTGATTTCCGGCATCAATCCAAACTCCTGCTGCAGAATCCATTCGGGATGTTTCAATTTGATAAGATTTGAGTAATTTTATCACACTTTCTTCAAGCCGATAAACAAACTCTCTGGTACGAATGCCAAAATTATCTAAATCAAACACCGGATAAACCACCAATTGTCCCGGACCGTGATAGGTAATATCTCCACCGCGATCTACCTGCACAAAAATAGCATTAATTTCTCGTAATCTTTCATCGGAGATTAACAAATTTTGCCTTTCGCCATTTTTACCCAATGTGTATACATGATGGTGCTCCACCAAAATAAGCGTATTTTTGGTAATTTTATTGTCCGTTTTATCTTGTATTATTTCTTCAAAATATTTTTTCTGCAATTCCCATGCGGCCGGATAATCCAATTTGCCAATATTTTCAAGTATTATTGTGGGTTTCATATCACATGTTTTTCGGCGTGATAAGAAGAACGCACCAAAGGGCCGCTTTCTACATGCCTAAAGCCCAACTCCAAGGCTATTGTGCGAAATTGTTTGAAAACATCGGGCGTAATATATTCTTTTACTTGCAGATGATTAGGTGTTGGTTGGAGATATTGCCCAATAGTTAAAATACTTACACCATGGTGAATCAAATCGCTCATGGCTTCAATAATTTCTTCTTTAGTTTCGCCCAAACCAACCATAAGTCCAGATTTTGCAGACACTCCATTTGCTGCCAGGTATTTAAGCACTTTTAGGCTCCTATCGTATTTGGCGCGAGAGCGTACCAGTGGAGTTAATCTTTTTACTGTCTCCAGATTATGGCTTATTACATCCGGCAAAGCATCTATTATTTGCTGTATATCAGCTTCTCTTCCGTCAAAATCCGGAATCAGGGTTTCTATGGTAGTTTGATGGTTCAGTTCTTTCACTTTTCTTATGGTTTCTGCCCAGATACTAGCTCCTCCATCGTGTAAATCGTCTCTATCTACCGATGTTAATACTACATGTTTTAGTTTTAATTTTTGTACCGACAAAGCCACATTCAAAGGTTCGTTTTCGTCAACCGGAAGTGGCCTCCCTGTTTTCACGGCGCAAAATTTACACGCTCTTGTGCAAATGTCTCCCAAAATCATAAGTGTTGCGGTGCCATTTCCCCAGCATTCGGCCAAATTTGGGCATTTTCCACTGGTGCAAATGGTATTTAAATGATGTGTTTTTACTATTTCGTTTACCAATTTGTAGTTTGTTCCCAGTGGTACCTTAATTTTTAACCAATCGGGCTTTTGTCTTGATGTTTGTTTATGTTGATTTTCCATCTGATGCTATTTTATTAAGATGGCAAATTTAAAGATTTTCGTCTAAATATTGACCAAATATTTCCCTTTCTCCAAAATTTTGATTCAAAATTATCTATATAATTAGGAATAAAATACTTAACCATGAACTACGGAGCACATAGTACGTATTCTCCAAACAAAAAAAGTCGCCTGATCAATATCAGGCGACTTGCCAAAACAAACAAATATGAAGAAACTTAACACTAAACTCCTTAACAATCGCATCCACCACCGCAACTGCAAGAATGATGATGATGAAAATCTTCTTCTACAGTTTCTCTTACATGCGATACTTTTCCACTAAAAAACAATTCTTCTCCTGCCAAGGGATGATTAAAATCCATTTTTACAGTTTTCTCATCAAACGCTACCACCAAACCATTTAATTTATGGCTATGCTCATCACGCATTGGAATAAAATTGCCCGCTTTTACCATTTCGTAATCAACTTTTCCGTTAATTTCAAAGGCTTCTAAGGGAATTTCAACAACTGCATTATCGTCTGTTAATCCGTATGCTTCATCTGCCGGAATATTGAATTTAAATTCTTCTCCAATTTCCAAACCCTGAAGTTTTTGTTCAAAAGAGGCAAGCATTGATCCATCGCCATATACAAACGCCAATGGATTTTTATCTCCTACACGTTCGATAATTTTTCCTTCGAATCCATCAACTCTCAATTCATAAGTCAATGTAACATGTGTATTATTTCCAATTTTCATTTTTGCAATAAGTATTAAATAGCAAAATTATGCTTTGAATTTAATTGTACAATTTTTTCTTTATATTATGCATAAATAATACCACCAAAATTAGACTCAACTAATTATTATACAAATATTTAAAATTAAATCTTATTTAAATTGCTTTTATTATGGCATATATTTTTCCTAAAAAAGTTTGCATAATAATTATCTGATACAAGTTTTTTACTTGAAAAGGAGTCATTGGTAAAAAATTCCAATGCTTAGTAGTATAAGCTTCTGATAGAACTTTTCCAATATTTTGGATAAAACAAAAAATGAGAAAAGTTTGAAAAATATTCGTCGATTTACTTTCAGATGCCAATTTTTTAAAATCTTGCTCAAACTTTCTTCTATTCGAACCAACATTGGCGTTAATCCTGAAAAAATAGCTCAATCAAAAAAAATACAAAAATATTACATCCTACTATTTACAAACGATTTGACTGATTATAGCGTCTAGTTAGTCAAAATATTGTAAACTAATGTGCCCAAGTACTAATACATAAATTAAGGTATATAACCAAACAAGCTCCAGAAAAATCAAGCTAATACTTAGAAGATAGGGGAAAAAAAGGCTTATAAACAAAAAAATCGGAAAGCTTTTTTAAAAACTTTCCGATTAATATTACTTAGAGCGGGCAACGAGGTTCGAACCCGCGACCTTCAGCTTGGAAGGCTGACGCTCTACCAACTGAGCTATGCCCGCCTAATTTAGAGCCGGTGGAGGGATTCGAACCCCCGACCAGCTGATTACAAATCAGCTGCTCTGGCCAACTGAGCTACACTGGCAACATTTCAAAAGTGGGGGGAGGAGGATTCGAACCTCCGAAGGCGTACGCCAACAGATTTACAGTCTGCCCCATTTGGCCGCTCTGGAATCCCCCCAAAGCGGATGCAAAAATAAAGATTATCTTTTTACATCCAAATTTATTTTACGCTTTTTCGAATTTTTCTGACCATTTTTCTGGACATTCTTTCCAGTCTTTAAGGCTTTGAATCTCATTTTCAGTAAAATAATTGCTTTCTTCCAGACTTTTAATCAAAGCAGAATAATTGCTCAGGGTTTCAAAATTTAAATCGGCTTTCTTAAAATTACTCACCGCCACGGGCAATTCATAAGAGAATATGGCCAACATACCCATTACATCCAAACCAGCATCTCGCAGCGATTGCACTGCCTTTAAACTACTCCCTCCGGTAGAAATTAAATCTTCTATCACTACCACCTTCATTCCCTTAACAAATGCACCTTCGATTAAGTTTTCGAGCCCATGTTTTTTGCTTTCCGAACGAACGTAAACCATCGGTAAATTAAGGTGTTCGGCAACCAATGCTGCTTGTGCTATACCACCCGTAGCAACGCCAGCAATTAACTCTACATCAGAAAATTGAGCCCTAATGTAATTGATAAATCCATCGCGTATTTTGTTACGCAACCACGGATAAGAAAGGGTTTGACGATTATCACAATAAATCGGACTGTTTAATCCCGATGCCCATTTAAATGGCATTGTAGGACTTAATTTAATTGCGTAAATTTGCATTAAATCTTTTGCTATTTCAATTGAATTCATATGACAAAAAAAGTTTTTTTCAACGACAAAGTTATATTTTTTACAACTGATAACCATAATTTTCCGGAGAATGAACCGCTAATTATTGTTCCGGTGCACAGTTATAAACAATTTAACTATCTTTTTTTACAATTAGCCATCATTGATGCCCCCATGGTAATTATGTTCTATTTCGATACGAAAGAAACCATGAAAGAAATTATCAAAAACTATTTTGTAAGAATTGAAGCTGCCGGAGGATTAGTTAAAAACCAATTTGACAACTACTTAATAATCCGAAGATGGGATAAATGGGATTTGCCTAAGGGAAAAACTGAGGAAAATGAAAGTTCTAAACAGGCCGCCCTTCGCGAGGTAAGCGAAGAAACCGGCATTAAGGAATTGGAAATTATAAAAAAATTGTGTAATACTTATCATATTTACAAACACAATGAAACATGGATTATAAAGAAAACCCATTGGTTCAAAATGCAAACTACAGGCGATGAACTACTTCAGCCTCAAATTAACGAAGATATTACCGAAGCAGCATGGTTTGAAATTGACCGTTTGAAAGAAGTATATAAAAACACCTATCGTTCCTTACTCGAAGTATTCGAATCGGCCGGACTGAAAAAAGTAAAATAATAAATCAAGTACCTTTATCAATGTTTTTTGTCATATTTTTGACCAAATAAAATTGTGCAAAAAACTCTTTTAGCACCACCCTTAAAACAGTGTAGCCCGGAATGGCCAAAAACATTCCGGTAATTCCGGCAAGCGTTCCAGCAATCATTATTACCAAAAAAATTTCCAAAGGATGCGCATTTATGCTACTTGAGTATATAAATGGCTGAAAAACAACATTATCTATCACCTGAACAATAAGCATTACCATCAGAATATAGGCCAACAAAGGCAATAACTCAGAAAAAAAATCGAGCTGCATGTAATTAATCACCCCCATAAAAAGACCAAAAATAATGCCCAAAAGTGGCCCCACATAAGGAATAACATTAATAAAACCGGCAAAAATACCTATCACCAATGCATCTTCAAAATTCACTCCAATTATTGTAAGACCTAGAGTATTCAAAAGCATCACTAAAAACATTTCAATACTCAAACCGGTAAAATATCTGGACAACAAACGCCTGATGGAGTTAATGGAATTATGCATTTTTTGCTCATAGTTTGGAGGTACGAATGTGAAAATCATTTTTGTGAATAATTCTTCCTCTTTCAAAAAGAAAAAAGTCATAAATGAAATAGCAAAAACAGCTACGAAAATATTTCCAAGAATGCTTGTAATTCCGGAAATGAGAGTCGAAAGATTAGACAAATCAATAAAATTTGCTAATCTTTGGGCCAAATAGGCATCAATAGTATTTTCCTGATTTACCTCTATTAAGTGATATTTAGAGAAAAAGTGCTGAATCTGCTGCATTGGCTCTCTTAATCCATCGACCACTCTCTGCACATCCACATTAGCTAACTCGTTGGCTTGGTGCATAACCACCGGAATAAGCAGAAAGAAAGCTAAAACAATAATAAGCCAAGTAAAAAGGACTGTTAAAGCAGCTACCAAGGCTCTTGGAATTCTAATTTTCCAGAACTTTCGTTCGGATAAAAAATCAACCACTGGATCGCCAATTAATGACAATACCCAAGATATCACAATATAAGCGATAATACTTCGCAAAAACCAAATAAAAAACATCAGTAGTGCTAATCCACATATAATCAGCAAGTAACGCAACCAGGCTGGCATAATATTTACATTTATATTTCAACTAAATTGCTAAAATATTGTTATACAAACTTAAATAGCGAAATTAGTTTTTGCAAATATTTTAATTAAAAGTAATTTTGCCTGAATTTTAAAAACAAAATATGAAAACGTTTCACGAGCTCGGACTTGATGCTCAAATATTAAATGTACTTGATACAATAGGATTTATTGAACCTACCCCCATCCAAGAACAAGCCATTCCCTTTCTACTTAGCTCAAACAAAAACTTAATTGCAAGAGCACAAACAGGAACCGGTAAAACGGCAGCCTTCGGATTGCCCATTATTCAAAAAATTGATATTACTTTAAACCAAACTCAGGTACTTATACTTTCACCAACTAGAGAATTAGCGCTCCAAATAGCCAACGATTTAAGAACATATTCGAAAAATAGCCCCAATCTAAACATTGTTACCGTTTATGGTGGTGCCAGTATCGAAACTCAAATTAAAGAATTATCCAGAGGTGCACACATTGTTGTTGGAACTCCCGGCAGAGCCCTCGATTTGATTAAACGTAAAAGACTCAAAATAGAAAATATTCGTTACCTTGTGCTCGACGAAGCCGATGAAATGCTCAATATGGGGTTCAAAGAAGATTTGGATGCCATTTTATCGGTAACACCAGAAGAAAAACAGAATTTACTCTTTTCGGCAACCATGCCTCATGAAATGGAGAAAATTGCCCAAAAATACCTAAAAGAAGCACATCAGATAGTAGTTGGAAAACAAAATTCGGGAGCTATTACTGTTATTCACGAGTATTATACTGTTCATGCAAAAGACAGGTATAATGCACTAAAACGTGTTGTCGATTTTTATCCGGATGTGTATGGAATTGTTTTTTGCCGTACCAGAATGGAAACCAAAGATATAGCCGAGAATTTAATGCAAGATGGTTACAATGCCGATGCTTTGCACGGTGATTTATCCCAATCGCAGCGAGATTATGTAATGAGCCGTTTCCGAAAAAAACAAATTCAACTACTTGTTGCTACTGATGTTGCTGCCAGAGGACTAGACGTAGACTCGTTAACACATGTGATAAACTATAATTTGCCCGACGACCCCGAAGTATATGTTCACCGTAGCGGAAGAACCGGTAGAGCCGGACGCGAAGGCATTGCGGTATCTATCATGCACATGAGAGAAAACTCAAAATTGCAGATGATTGAGAGAATGGTTGGTAAAAAATTCACCAGAAAAAATGTACCAATGGGAGCTGAAATTTGCGAAAGACAATTATTTCATCTCATTACCAAAATGCAAAACGTAGATGTAGACCACGAGCAAATTGGACCATTTTTGCCTGCCATATACCAACAACTCGAGCATCTTAGCAAAGAACAAATTATTCAAGGATTTGTTTCGGCTGAGTTTAACAGATTTCTTGATTATTACAAAGACTCTGCCGACATTAATGTTTACGGCAAAATGGAAAAATCTTCGGAAAACGATAGTTCACGAAATAGAAGCAGAGACAGAGACAGAGACAGAGACAGAGGAGATAGAGAAAGAGGTGACAGAGACAAGGGAAGAGGAGACAGAGGCGACAGAGACCAAAAAAGCAGTCGTGAAAATAGACCCGATTTTCAGCGATTTTTCATCAATGTAGGTTCAAAAGATAATGTAAATGTAAGCGATTTACTCTCTTTGGTAAGCAAAAACATCAAAAACCGTGATGCAAAAATCGGAAAAATTGATTTATTGAAAAGCTTTAGTTTTTTTGAAGTAGATAAAAAATTCGCCGATAAAATACTAATATCCTTCAAAGATAAAGAATTTAATGGTAGAGAACTCTCAGTACAACTAGCCGAAAATAGCGAAACTAAAAACAAGAAAAAAAGAAAATAAACTTATAAGTTTCTTTAAAACAAGTATTTTAAAAAAAGTTATCCGGAAATAGATTCTTCTTCACTCTATTATGTTGATAACTTTTTTTATTTGTTCAAAATTATTACTCCAGAAACATTGTCCAAAGGCCATTTAATATTAAATTTGAGCCGAATTTTAAAAAACTAAATAAAGTGGCCGACGAAATTATTCAGGACGAAAACCTTTTGAACGAGGATAAATCTCTTAACAACACAACAGAATTAACAAGGCTTCCGGGAATGTACAAAACTTGGTTTCTGGATTATGCATCTTATGTAATTCTAGAAAGAGCTGTTCCACACATCAATGATGGATTAAAGCCTGTTCAAAGGCGCATTCTGCATGCCATGAAACGTATGGACGATGGAAGATACAATAAAGTAGCCAATATTATCGGCTACACCATGCAGTATCACCCACACGGAGATGCTTCTATTGGTGACGCACTTACGCAACTTGGTCAAAAAGAACTCCTTATAGACATGCAGGGAAACTGGGGCAATATTCTTACCGGCGACAATGCCGCAGCCCCCAGGTATATTGAGGCCAGATTATCCAAATTTGCTCTCGAGGTGATTTTCAACCCCAAAACAACACATTGGAAACCTACATACGATGGCAGAAATAAAGAACCTCTCCACTTACCGGTTAAATTTCCGCTGCTTTTGGCACAAGGTACCGAAGGTATTGCTGTAGGATTGGCCTCAAAAATTTTGCCCCACAACTTTATTGAACTCATTGATGCATCTATTGCTCACCTTAGAAACAGAGATTTTGACCTTCTGCCCGATTTTCCTACAGGAGGTTATATGGATGCATCCAGATACAACGATGGAGTTAGAGGTGGAAGAGTTAGGGTAAGAGCTAAAATAGAAAAACTAGATAAAAAAACTCTGGTAATTAAAGAAATACCTTTTGGAAAAACAACATCAACCCTTATAGACTCCATTATTGGTGCCATTGATAAAGGCAAAATAAAAATAAAAAAAATCGACGACAATACCGCCGAAAATGTAGAAATTCTTATACACCTTATCCCCGGTATTTCGCCCGACCAAACCATAGACGCACTTTACGCATTTACTGATTGCGAAGTTTCTATTTCGCCAAACTCGGCCATAATCGAAAATGAAAAACCTAAATTCTTAGGAGTTAAACATATTCTTAAAACAAATACCGAGCGTACACTTGAATTGCTCAAGCAAGAACTTCTTATCCGAATGGACGAACTTCATGCCGACTGGCACATGTCGTCGCTCGAAAAAATTTTTATTGAAAACCGCATTTATAACTTAATTGAAGAATGCGAAACTTTCGAAGAAATTATAGAAACAATTGATAAAGGACTTGACCCTTTTAAAAAACTCCTGAGAAGCCCCGTTACACATGAAGATATTACTCTTTTAACCGAAATCAAAATTAAACGAATTTCGAGATTCGACGCATTTAAAGCAGATAGGCATATAAAAGGTGTTGAAGAAGAGATGATTGAAGTGCAACATCATATTGATAATATTGTGGAATACACAATTAACTATTTCAAGGAAATAAAACGAAAATACAGCAAAGGAAAAGAGCGTAAAACCGAAATCCGCAATTTTGATGTGATTGAAGCAGCACAAGTGGTTGCCAACAACGAAAAACTTTACGTTAACAGAAACGAAGGTTTTATCGGCTTCGGCTTAAAAAAAGACGAATTTATTCAGGATTGTTCTGATATTGACGATATTATTGTATTCCGTAAAGATGGCAAGTTTTTAGTTACCAAAATTGCTGAAAAAGCATTTGTTGGTAAAAATATTATGCATGTTGCCGTTTTTAAAAGAAACGATGAACGTACTATTTATAATATGGTGTATCTCGATAGCCAAACCGGAAATGCCATGGTTAAACGCTTTGCTGTTACAAGCATTACTCGCGACAGGGAATACGATTTAACCAAAGGAGCCGAAAACTCCCGAGTGCTTTACTTTTCTGTAAATCCCAATGGTGAAGCCGAAAAAATTAAGGTTACCCTCAAACCTAAGCCTCGCTTGAGAAACATTCGATTCGAATTTGATTTCGCCACCCAAGAAATAAAAGGACGAACGTCTATTGGCAATATTCTTACACGACACGCCGTACATAAAATAGATTTACTCGAAAAAGGGAAATCAACTCTTGGAGGACTTGAATATTGGTTCGACAAAGATGTACTTAGAATTAATACAGACCAACGCGGAGACTATTTAGGCGAATTTAAAGAGAGCGACAGACTTCTGGTGGTTTGTACTGATGGTATGTACCGTGTTATTCAGGCGGATACAAATTTGCATTTTGAAGACAAAGTGCTTAAAATAGAAAAATTCAACGACGAAAAATTATACACCGCAGTGTATTTTGATGCCGATCAAAATGCATACTATGTAAAACGCTTTAGGTTTGAGTCTGTTTCCAAAAACACTTCCATTATTGGTGAAAACGAAAAATCAGAATTAATTATTCTTAGCGCACACAAATATCCGCGCATTGAAATTAAGTATGGTGGAATAAATAAAACAAAGCCTGCCGACAATTTTACGCTACACGAATTTATAGACGAAAAAAGTGTAAAAGCAAAAGGGAAAAAGCTCTCATCTTTGCAAATAAGTAAAATATCCGAACTGGAACCACTTATAAAAGATGAAGAAATTGAAGAAATGGAAGAAAAAACAAAAAACCTTGATATTAACGATGATATAGAATTTGAAATTATCCCCAAAAAAGAAGAAGACAGCGAGCAAGGTGAATTAGATTTGGAATGAAAAAAAACATCTATCTCATAGGATTTATGGCCAGCGGAAAAACCGTTCATGGAAAAAGGCTGGCCTCATTTTTACATTATAATTTTTTAGATCTCGACCAGCTTATTGAATCTACAGAAAACAAAAAAATTAACGAGATTTTTTCAATTTACGGCGAAAACTATTTTCGAAAAATTGAAAAGTTAGCACTTCATCAAACATTTTTATTACATAATACTGTTGTTTCGCTGGGTGGCGGCACTCCTTGCTTCTTTGACAATATGGAAGAAATTAACAAACATGGCATCAGCCTTTACCTAAAAGCAAATACTGGTGTTCTGACTGCCAGATTAAAAAAAAACATTGGCCAAAGACCTCTATTGGCCAATAAGAACGAAATTGAATTGGAAAAATACATAAAAGACACGCTCAGCGAACGCGAAATTTTTTACAGTCGCTCTGCGCTCAGTTGCGATGCAACTAACATCAGCATTCAAACCATCTCACAGGCACTTACTCCTTTACTCTAATCTCTAAACGTTTTGCGTGGCTTAGCAAAATGCTCGTTTACTACTATTTTTTGAATATACTCCTTTGCTAATGGCACTTTACAAGCTGTTTTGCCCAAATTTACTTCTACTTTGCCTATAATTCCGGCTGTATAAGCAGCTTCTGAAGCCAGCTCGGGATAATAGTATGCAACTGATATCACAAAACCATTCTTGGTATAACGAACCCTGTTTTTGGCCAGATGTATCTTATTTTCAACTATATTAAGCAATTGCAACACCACATTATGATCTGGCTTTGGAGCATTTCTCAAACCCGGCAGAAACGAAATAGTACTCCAACCAGAGGACTCCAGATTTTCTGCATCGGAATCTATCCATTCAAAGGATAATTCAAGCGCATAAATACTCTCGGCAACAACCCAAGGAATAGTATACTCGCTCAGCATATACCAATTGGCATCTCTTGCCCATTTTTGCAAATCTTCTTTTGGCATTTTTTGTGGCTCAGCTATTAAACCTCCCAAATAACGGGCATCCGAATTGCCTGTTTCGTATAATTCGAGCGCCAAACGATGATTGATTCCGATTTTTCGCTTCAACTTTTTCATGTCGCCCACTTTTACTCCGAATAATGGCTCTGGAGCACCATGATTTAAATATATTTGTTTGATTTGCTCTGAGCCGTAAAGCGCTAATTCGCTCATTACATCAGTTAAAGTCATAGCATTTAATTTTTACTATTTTATTTATGCCAATTAAAGCTTTTATCCAAAGTTATGCAATTTTTTTCTTTACAATTCTTCCAAATTCAAAAATTAAACAGATATAAAAATATCGTTTATCAAGATGCTTATACAAAGATGCAAAAAAGCACAACAAATGGTTTATTAATTGCCGGATATAGCTGTATGATAAGGATTCTTATAAACTAATCAAGAAAACCTATCTATAAAATAATCACTATCAATAGAACCAATATGCGGATATCTTAGAACCATCAACATATTAATAATCTGGACAATTACAAAAAAATTCTTCTATAAAAAACCTTGAAATATTGCTTAAAACCAAAATGATATTTTATGCATTACTTATTAATTCTTTTGAATTAGGCATTTAAGTTATAAAATGTTTGATTTATGGTAGCT
>DYOH01000075.1 GCA_020720625.1 Acetofilamentum sp.
GCAAAACCACCTTAATTAAAATGTTTGCTGCAGAGTTCGATTATTTTATACCGCTTAATTTAGATTTTAAAAGCGATGCAAAACTATTCGACCAAACCGACGATGTTAGTGTACTGCTTCAAATAGTGTACTTAAAATTTGGGATAGCGCCAACTCAAAACCAGAGTGTATTGTTATTTATCGACGAAATACAAAGTTCGGAAAAAGCCATACAATTGCTTCGGTATTTTTACGAACTATTGCCTCATATTTATGTAATTGCTGCCGGCTCGTTGCTCGAAAGTTTGTTAAGCAATAATTTTAGCTTTCCGGTAGGCAGAGTTGAATATATGCTGCTACGCCCGTTTAGTTTCGAAGAATATTTGTGGGCAAAAGGAAACCAGGGGGCTTTAAACGCATATCAATCTGAACAATTTCCGGTATATGCCCACCATACCTTATTGGAGCTCTTTTCGGAATACGCACTCATTGGCGGAATGCCGGAAATTGTAAGCGAATACTTAAAACACGGCAACCTGTCGGCAATTAATTCAATTTACGATTCGCTTATTGTAACTTATGCCGAAGATGTTGAAAAATATGCAGATAACGAGCGGCAGGTACAAATTATACGGCATATTATTGGCAATGCTTTTGTTTTTGCCGGCGAACGCATAAAGTTCGAAGGTTTTGCAAATTCTAACTATAAATCGAAAGACATAAGCGAGTGTTTCCGGATTTTGGAAAAAACTTTCCTCGTTTCGCTGGTCTATCCAACCACACAAATAAGCATTCCTATTATCGAAAGCATTACTAAAGCACCCAAATTGCATGTTTTAGATACCGGGCTTATTAACAAATTTGCCGGCGTACAAGCCGAACTGCTTGCCAACCGTTTGAGCGATGCCATTTACGAAGGTAAAATAGCCGAACACCTAACCGGTCAGGAGCTATTAACCCTATCGGCAAGCGTATTACATAAAAATAATTTTTGGGTGAAAGAAAAAAAACAATCGAACGCAGAAATAGATTATGTACTTAATTTTAACGGATTGTTATTGCCTATTGAAGTAAAATCGGCTAAAACAGGCAGGTTGCGCTCATTAATGGAATTTATGGATTTGGTTAAACACGAATTTGCTATACGGGTTTATTCCGGCGAACTAAGTATTGATACCATACAAACCTTGGCAGGAAAAAAGTTTTATTTGCTAAATTTGCCTTTCTATTTAATTGGGCAATTAAATAAATATGCCAAGCTATTGGTTGAAAAGCAGAGCATAAATTGATAGAATTAAACAATTCACCAAGTTCTACGAAAATAAAACAGTCAATGACCCATTACCCCAAAATATCCATCATTACCCCAAGCTACAACCAGGGGCAATACATCGAGCAAACCATCTTGTCGGTGTTGGAACAAAACTACCCAAATTTGGAGTATATAATCATAGACAGCGGAAGTACCGACAATACTGTTGAATTGCCTTCCCCAATGCAGAGCAGTATGATAGGCTCTGCAAATTGGCACTTTCTTATTTGCTAATTGCAAAGGTTTTGTATTTTTTGTATTCCAATCCTATTTTTTAGTCAATTTTCTGTATTCCATTACAGATATTCAATATCCTGTTGGTACAGAAATAGTATTGAAGTATTTGACAGAAAAGAACATCTCAATATTTGAATGTTTGAAATTCCTCCCTTAATTTGAATGAGAGCCTACTTTTTCAAAGTATGATCAGAGATTTGCTTTTGTACCATAAACGCCATGACGTAAAATTACCCTTACTTTGTATTCAGTTTAAGTATAAATTACCCTTATTTTGTGCACAATGTACCAACGAAAGCTATATACCGATTTAAAAGAATGGAAATTAAAGGAAAACAGAAAGCCTTTAATACTGTACGGTGCCCGACAGGTTCGCAAAACCACTATAATAAAAATGTATGATGTCAAGTTCGATTATTTTATACCGCCCGTAATGTTGCACTACATCATCACTCCCAACTACAGCCAATGGACAATATATTGAGCAGTAAAAACATCAAATTATAATTTGAGAAAATGTGCGTTTTTACAAAGTATAATTTGAACTTTTGCAATACTAAAAAACTCAATTAAATAAAATTACCCTTACTTTGTGTTGGTTTTTAGCAAAAATTACCCTTACTTTGTGTTTAGTTTTATCAAAAATTACCCTTACTTTGTTCCCAATGTATCAACGAAAGCTATTTAGCGACTTAAAAGAGTGGAAGTTAAAGGCCAACCGAAAACCTTTAATTCTACGAGGTGCCCGGCAGGTTGGCAAAACCACCTTAATTAAAATGTTTGCTGCAGAGTTCGATTATTTTATACCGCTCGTAATGTTGCACTACATCATCACTCCCAACTACAGCCAATGGACAATACATTGAGCTGTAAAAACATCAAAATATAATTTGAGAAAATGTGCGTTTTTTCAAAGTATAATTTGTAAATTTATCGCAGTGGACTGAGAGAAAATTCTATAATTTATAGCATCAGACGGATAGAAGATAAGAAAAACACTATGATAATTAGCGATGATATTTATCGGCAAATTATGTGGGACTACCCGATATCGAAAACGGATATTGAGCAATTGCTTTCCGGAGAAATTGAGCATGCAGGTCATTACAACCGAAATAGTCTTTTTTTAAAAATGTTGCAAAGTTTACCCTGGTTTACGCTATTGGAAACGCTTGGGCAAGATAATATACAGGAATTGTTAAGCGATGAACTTATTGCAAAGTTAAAATCTGAATCCATGCGCAAAAAGTATAATTATGTTAAACAACGACTTCGCGAAATTATATCAGTTGCAGGATAAGTTTCTGGATTTCTGGAAAAACCTGAATCAGAATTTTTATTTAACCAGCGGTACAGCTCTTGGGCGTTTTTATCTAAATCACAGATATAGCATGGATTTAGATTTTTTTACAAACGCCGATGAACATTTCCAAAAAAATATTCAGCTCATTTATAGTCAAGCAACAAAACACTTTAATGTACAAAGTGCTCAAAGTGTTATTTATGAAGATTTTGCACGTTTTTATATTTACAACGATACCCTAGCTTTAAAAATTGAATTCGTGAACGACAGCTTACAGAACCGGTAGCCCCCTTCCGGTCAGATTTGGTTATATCGACACGCCTATTAATATTTTATCAAATAAACTGTCGGCATTATTAGGACGAGATGAACCCAAAGATGTGTATGACATCATTCATCTTTCCTTGCATTATGGTTTCAATTGGAAAACCATTTTTATGGAAGCAAAGAATAAAATGCTTATGAACGAGATAGATGTAGAACAAAAAATCAATACTTTTCCTGTTGAATTATTCGATGGCTTACAATGCTTCATTAAAGTGCCGGATATTGCATTGTATGCTCAATATATAAAAACCATTGCCAACGATTTTATCATTGGCACAGATAATTCGCTTTGCAAAACAGGTTTGGACATTCTTGCCGCGCGTCCTTTATTGAACTAATACTAAACCGCTTTAAAACAAATTA
This sequence comes from Acetofilamentum sp., assembly GCA_020720625.1. GTDB lineage: Bacteria > Bacteroidota > Bacteroidia > Bacteroidales > DYOH01 > DYOH01. Next base: position 3,522 of record DYOH01000075.1, read on the forward strand.
AATTAATTTTACTATAATGCCGAAGGATTTGCTATAACTCTCTTTTGTTTAGGAAGTCGAATAAGCTCAGGTGTTTAATGCCCGAATAATTATCGAAACTAAATTCATCAAGACTAACTACGTACTTATTTCTCCTGATAACTGTTTCCATGGCTATTAATTTTAAAAAAAATAGCAAAATGTTTCCACTTAACAAGAACTATTTTTAGTTTTACTAGCTAGTTTCCATTAGACTGGAAACTTTTCACAAAAGATAATCTGAAGATTGCGGTTGAAGAAAAAATGCGATTATAGAAAATACATCTCACTTTGAGTTGTTTATTTTTCAGAATCCGATATTGGACTGCAGGGTATTGATATTGTACCTGTATATGAACTGTCTTCGAGGCTTAACGAATGCCAAAATTACCCTGCATATCCATCATCACGCCCTTCCTTCAACCAAGGACAATACATCGAGCAAGCATTTTTTTATAAAAGACGGAGTACAGTCCATGTTTTTGCGTAAAAAAACAGAAGTTTATTCCTTTTTTTGTATCTTTACCAAAAATTGAATTAGATGGAGCAGCTATTAGAAATAAGCAATCGTTTAATTAGTTCGTGCAATTTAAACATCAAAAGGAAGCCGTATTATACTATTAATTGGTTGCATAAGCTCATTGAAATAAAAGGTGCACGCGGAGTAGGAAAAACAACACTAATGCTTCAAAAAGCCAATGAACTGAAAACAAATGGCGAAAATGTGCTTTATGTTTCGCTAGACCATTTTTACTTTTATAGAAACGAATTATTGCAACTGGCTGATAAATTTTATAAATACGGCGGCAAGTACTTGTTTATTGACGAAGTTCATAAATATCCGAAAAAGGAAAAACGCTTAGACTGGTCGGTGGAAATCAAAAACATGTATGATTCATATCCTGAGCTACAGCTTGTGTACTCCGGCTCTTCCATTTTGCAGTTATACAAAGGTTCGGGAGATTTAAGTCGCAGAAAAGCTGCCTACCACATAAAAGGACTTTCTTTGAGAGAATACTTATTCTTCGAAAAAAATATTGAGATAGATCGTATTACCTTAGATCAACTATTTAACAATCATACAAATATAGCCAATAACATAATAAAAGAATGCCGAATACTGCCGATTTTCGAAACTTATCTCAAATCGGGCTATTACCCTTTTTATATGGAAGGACCTGATGTGTATTCCGATCGCATAAACGAAATAATAAATGTAATTCTGGAAACCGACATACCCTCTGTATCTGATATTACCTTCGAAACATCCTTGCGTTTAAAAATCTTATTATCATTATTGGCTCAATCCGTACCTTTTACACCTAATTTGAAAAAACTAACCGAACAACTTTATCTTTCGGACTACAGAACGGTGCTTAAATACCTGAATTACTTGAATAAAGCCGAGTTAATTAACATCCTTCGAACCGATAGAAAAGGCAACCAGATGATGAATAAACCGGATAAAATATATTTGAACAACACCAATTTATCGTTCGCTGTTGCCCCCGAAAAAACAGATATAGGTACGATAAGGGAAACATTTCTATACAGTCAGCTCGCACCCGAATACACAGTAAATTATCCCAAACAAGGCGATTTTAAAGTAAATGATTATATCATAGAAGTGGGAGGCCCCAACAAAAAGAAGAACCAAATCAGCAACGAAAAAAATGCATTTATTGCAAAAGATGGTATTGAGACAGGTTATGGAAACGTGATACCTTTATGGCTTTTCGGCTTTTTATATTAGAAACTTTTCAGCAAAGACCAATGACTGCACTACCCAAAATATCCATCATTACCCCAAGCTACAACCAGGGGCAATACATCGAGCAAACCATCTTGTCGGTGTTGGAACAAAACTACCCAAATTTGGAGTACATTATTATAGATGGCGGCAGTACCGATAATACGGTAGAAATCATTAAAAAATACGAAAAACACCTGAGCTATTGGGTCTCGGAACCCGACCGAGGCCAAAGCCATGCCATAAACAAAGGTTTTGCAAGAGCCACGGGTGAAGTATTCAATTGGATAAACAGCGACGATTTCCTTGAACCCGGTGCCCTGCATGAAGTGGGAAAAGCCTTTGCCCAAAACCCCGGAATGCAATTGCTTTGCGGCTACGGACGTATTTTTGATCATGAGGCAATAGAGCCGTCATACAAGCACCGGACAAAAATTTGCCTTAATACAGAATTAACCATTGTGCAAGAAGAAATCAACCAACAAGGTATGTTTTATCGTATGGATTGCATCAGAAAGTTGAAAGGGGTAAACGAATCCTTGCAATATGTAATGGATTTGGAGCTATGGTTTCGGTTTATGACACAATTCGGCATTGCCAATATTCGGTTATCCGATGCACTTTTGGGGCATTTTAGGCTGCATAGCAGTTCAAAAACCACAGGCTTTGAAGAGAAATTCAGACAAGAAGTTGCACAGATTTTTCATTACTTATGCCAACAGAAGCATTTACCCGAACCAATTTCTAAGGTATATGAAACTTCCGAACCAAATTATACTCCGCATGATTGGAATTTTAGGCACTTACAAAGCAAGAAATTACTCAATGCAATTGCACAAAGATATACCTTCGATTTTTATAAACGGAATTATACAAAAGCCGCACAAATTGCTTATATTAGCCTTTTAAAAAGCGGCAAAATTGCTATTAGTAAAGCTTGGTTAAGTTTGTTTTGGAGATTGTTTGTCAGCAAAAAAGACTATGGAACAAAATAAGCCTTTGGTATCAGTCATCATTCCGTGCTATAATTTGGGCATTTACCTCGATGAGGCTGTGGAATCGGTTTTAGCACAAACCTATCAGCACTTCGAAATTATTATTGTAAACGATGGCAGTACCGATTCATTTACCAACGAATTATTGGCCAACTACAGCAAGACTAAAACCACCGTATTTCATACAGAAAATAGGGGCGTTTCGGCAGCTCGAAATTTTGGCATAGCGCAAAGTAATGGTGAGTATATAGTGGCGCTGGATGCCGATGACAGATTACATGCACAATTTTTAGAAAAAACACAACCAATGCTCCAAAAGTATGATATTGTTTATACCGAAATTGAGCTATTTGGTGGTGAAACCGGTTTATTGCCCTTACCTGTTTTTAGTATTCAAACGCAATTAATGCAAAATTTGATAAATAATACTGCACTATACAAAAAACAATGGTGGACAAAAACCGTTGGATACAATACCAACATGCGTAAAGGTTGGGAAGATTGGGACTTTTGGCTAAGTATACTTGAAAAAGGTGCAACTGTTTATAAAATACCCGAAATACTGTTTTATTACCGTGTGCTGCCCAATTCTCGCAACCGCTCTTTTAGCCATGATGATAGAATAACGCTGGAGCAACAGCTCATAGCTAACCATATCGAACTATATCGCCAATATTTTCCCGAACCGCTTAGCATGTTGCGCGAACTGGATGCCTTGCGCAAGGAGAAAGCCGAATTTGAAAAGTATAAAGCGCAAATTTACAGTTCGGCTAGTTACCGATTAGGCAATTTTCTGTTGAAGACTGTAAAATGGGTTAAACATTTATTGAAATGATGGTAATTATTTTTTTTGAACATAAGCATCAATTATTCGTTAAACTTCTCAGATGTTGCTGCGAATAAACGCTTAAGCTATTGATAATTTATGGAGAATATCAATTATGTAATAATTCTGAGGAGTTTTGATTTTTAAGTTGTTATAGAAATATTTAACGAACTAATGAGGTATTCGATAACTTTATAAATTTATGCACTGGCAATGCATAAATTTCCGATTTTCTTGCATTGCTAATGCAAAATATGTATATTTGGACTAAATAATAGTGTAGTATGCTGGCGGAAAATATGATAGAAGAAGTAGTGCTGGAGCAGTGGCAAAACCTGAAACAGAAACCGCTTGGCCTAACCAGAGATTATGATTATAGCAGCATTACAAATAATCAGCTCATTAGCGTAATTTCGGGAATACGCAGGTCGGGCAAATCTACTTTTTTGTTACAACTTACCAAGTATTACGAGTCATTTTATTACATTAATCTCGACGATGAGCGATTACTGAATTTTTCGGTCGAGGATTTTCAGCGCACACTGCTGATGTATCAGAAGCATTTTCAGTCAAAAACCATTTTTCTCGACGAAATACAAAACATAGCAAACTGGGAGCGCTTTATTCGCCGTATTTACGAGGAGGGATATAAAATTATCATCACAGGCAGCAATGCTAATTTGTTGGGCTCCGAGCTGGCCACGCACCTTACCGGCAGATACCTTTTGTTTGAGATGTTTCCATTTTCATTCAAAGAAATGCTCAATTATCACCAGATTGATTACTCGTTAATTATAAGCAGCACCAAAGCAGCCATTTTATCACGAATGGATGAATATATCCAAAACGGGGGTTTTCCCGAATTTGTGCAAATACAAAGCAAAGATTATTTGCGTCAGGTATACAACGATATTTTGTATAAAGATTTGATCGTTAGGTTCAACATCAAAAACCATAAAGTATTTAAAAACCTAGCGCAGTATCTGTTTACCAATTTTACCAAAATAATCAGCTACAATTCTTTGCGAAAGCTATTAAGCATAAGCAGTGTAAACACCATTAAAGATTATGTGGACTATCTGCAACAGGCCTATTTGGTATTTGAGTGCTATAAGTTCGATTTTTCTTTACTAAAGCAAAATACTTACGACAAAAAAATATATGTAGTAGATAACGGACTCAGAAATGCCGTAAGTTTTAAATTTAGTGCCGACACCGGCCGACAAATGGAAAACATTGTGTTTTTGGAACTAAAAAGGAGAAGGAAGCAGGTATATTTTTATAAAACCACCGATAATTTTGAAGTTGATTTTCTGGTATACGAAAATCCATACCTACTTATACAAGTAACTTACAGCATGATGAACGCCGAAACTGCCCAAAGGGAACTAAGGGCACTGAAATTGGCCATGCAGGAATTACAAGTGAACCAATCCATTATCATTACCTACAACGAAGAAGATATAATCACAGACAGCGAACGCACCATAGAGATTATTCCTATGTGGAAATGGTTGTTGAATAATTAAAAATTGAAATGAAAAAATTGATTAGTAAATCTTGGCTAAGTTTGTTTTGGAGATTGTTTATCAGCAAAAAAGCCTATGGAACCCAATAATCCCAAAGTTTCGGTAATTATACCCTGCTATAATTTAGGTGCATATATCGATGAAGCAGTCGATTCGGTATTGAATCAAACCTTTCAGGATTTTGAAATTATAATTGTAAACGACGGCAGTACCGATGCGTTTACCAATACAAAATTGGCTATATACAATAAGCCTAAAACTACCGTTTATACTACCGAAAACAAGGGCGTTTCGGCAGCTCGAAATTTTGGAATTGCGAAAAGTCGAGGAGAGTATATAGTTGTTTTAGATGCCGACGATGTTTTAGATAAACTATATTTAGAAATGTGCCTTATTGAATTTCAATCGGATAATGAATTAGTTATTGTTTATTCATTAACCAAATATATTGGCGTAAAAACAGGCCTAATGGATTCAACTGAATATGAGTTTAAAAAAATGTTGCTCTACGATTTAATATTTTGCAGTGCTATGTATAAACGTACCGATTTCGATAAAACCAACGGTTACGATAACAATTTTAAAATAGGGGCTGAAGATTGGGATTTTTGGCTTAACCTAATAAATAAAGACTCAAAAGTTAAGCGCATTAATGAAATTTTATTTTACTACAGAATCAGAAATAATTCTCGCGATAATTCATATAGTCTTAAGCAACGTTGGAAATTTGAATCAGATATCTATTTAAGACATTTTCCCAAATATTTTGAAGTCTTTGGTTCACCGATTGAAATACTTCGCGAATACGAAATTTTAAAACAAGAAGCTGACAAGCTGGAATTTTTTAAACAACAAATTTACAACTCTTTATCCTACCGAATAGGTAATTTTATACTTTCACCGTTTAAATTACTCAAAAAACTGTTTAAGCAATGAAACCTACCATTTTGTTTATCGCCCATCAGGCAAGCCGAACCGGTGCACCGCTTTTATTGTTAAATACAATTAAATGGATTAAGGCAAATGCCAACTTCAATATACTTATACTAATTGCCGAAAGTGGTGTTTTATTGCCTGAATTTGAGCAATTAGGGAAAGTGTTTAAATATCCGGTAGAACAAAAACATACACCAAATTTAGTAGCTAAATTTTTTCATCGATTATTTTACAAGCTCATTATTAAAAAGGTTCAATTAAATCGGCTTAAAACTAAATTGAAACAGAATCAAATCAACTTAATTTTTTCCAGTACCTTATCTAACGGATATTTACTCGATTATTTGAAGTTTATAAATGCGAAAGTAATTACGCATGCCCACGAACTTGAATTTCTGATTAAAATTTATGGTAATACTAATATTAAGCAAGTTTTAGCACATACCAATTTCTTTATTTGCGGCTCACATAGTATTCAAAGCAATTTATTCGAAAAACATTTAGTTCCCATTGATAAATCGAAAACCATTCATTCGTTTGTACCAAATATAGCATTTGAAACCAACACTAATGAGGTTGAGGATATCCGCAAACGTTTAAACATAACAAACGAAAACATGGTAGTTGGTTTCTCTGCAACTTTAGGTTGGTTAAAAGGCACCGATTTATTAATTCAGATAGCAGCTAAAGTTTTAAAAAATAACCCTAACATAGTATTTGTTTGGGTTGGAGCAAATAAACAATCGTTTGATTATTTGCAGTACCAATACGAAATAGACCGAGAAAAACTGTCTGATAAAATTGTATTTATCGAATCGGTTGCAAACCCGGCAAACTATTATGCTGTTTTCGATATATTTGTCTTTCCGTCTCGAGAGGATTCTTTTGGTTTGGTTGGTTTGGAAAATGCCTTATTTGAAACCCCGATTGTTTGTTTCGACCGAGGCGGACAGCCTGAATTTGTGGGTAACGATTGCGGTTTTGTAGTGCCTTATTTGGATACTAATTTAATGGCGGAAAAAATAATAATGTTAGCGAATAACCAAGCTTTAAGGCAAGAACTCGGGAAAAACGCAAAAAATAAAGTACTTGCCGAGTTTATTATTGATGTACAAATGCCTAAAATTTTGCACGAAATTAATAGAATTATAACTTCATAATGCTTTCAATAATCATTTGTTCCATAAACTCTACCTACTTTGCCAAAGTATCGGCAAATATTTCCGAAACCGTGGGTGTAGCCTACGAAATTATTAAAATCGATAATTCGACAAACCGATACAGTTTGGCACAAGCCTATAATATTGGGGCTGATAAAGCATTGTACCACTATTTACTTTTCATGCACGAAGATGTAGCATTTCATACCCAAGGATGGGGAAAGGCACTTATAACATTATTGCAGCAACCACATGTTGGTTTGGTGGGTGTTTCGGGGGCGGTTTATAAATCCAAATACCCGTCTACATGGAGCATGATACCGGAAGAATACTACCGCATTAATGCTTTGCAAAGATGGAAAGATGGCCGAATTACAAAACATATTCAAAAAGAATCAGATGTAGCCGAATATTCGCCCGTAGCAGTAATAGATGGTGTATTTATGGCCGTACGCAAAGAAGTGTGGCTGCAATATAAGTTTAATGAAGAGCATTTGCACGGATTTCACCTCTACGATACAGATACATCGCTGCGTATTGGTCAAAAGTATCAGGTAGTGGTAAGTCATCAAATATTGCTCGAACATTTTTCGGAGGGCAATTTATCCAAAGATTGGATTATGGAGAGCATGGCAGCACATAAACGCTTAAACCAATGGCTGCCCGCTGCCACTGTGGTACTAACTAAAAATGCACAAAAAACTACTGATTACCATGCTGCCAGTGCGTTTTGTTTTTTACTTATCAGGCATAATATGTTTCTGCTGGCAGTAAAATTCTTGTTTAAGAGCATTTCAATGCAACCAATTCACTCTCAAAACAAAAATCTGGTGATTTATTTTCTTAAACATTTTATTTTGATGATTAAAAAATTAAAACTTATATCTTTGTAAGAGGAATAGTATTTCCAGACATACGAACATTCTTAAAGTCTATTCTATTAATTATGTGTGAATTAAAGGAAAGAATAAAATGCGAATAGCCTACATATCACTAATGAGCGGCCTGCCTTGGGGCGGGAGCGAAGCCTTTTGGAGTGCCCGTGCGTTTGAAAGCATCGAAAAAGGCCTCAGGGTGTTTGTCTCAGTCTACGATTGGGGCAAAGAAATACCCCCCAAAATAAAGGAGCTTAGGCAAAAAGGAGCACAAATACACCTGCGCGAGCGCTTTAGTCACGATGTGCCGCTGGCTAAAAAGATAAGCCGCTTTCTGCAAAACCGCATAAAATCACTCAATACCCAATGGAACGCACTGCTTGATTTCCACCCTGATGAGGTTTGGATAAACCAAGGCAGTAATGTGGATATCGTGGTGCATCATGTGCAACTGTATCAGGTTTTACAGGCCAATATGATACCATATATACTCATTTGTCATTCGCATGAGCAGTATAGTTTTATTCCCGATGCAAATATTTACCCCAAGGGAAAAGATATATTCAAAAATGCACAAAATGTGCTGTTTGTTTCTAACCGGCAAAGAAGTTTAACCGAGCGTATGCTGGCCATGACGCTTCAAAATGCGCATATTTTTCGCAATCCGCCCAACCTTATGTCGAAAGAAATATTGCCATACCCGCCAATGTCAAGCATTCAAATGGCCATAGTAGGTGCCTTGGTTACCGGCAAAGGTCACGATACCCTGTTTGAAGTATTGTCGCAAGCACCTTGGCCGCAACGCCATTGGCAGCTAAATATCTACGGAAAAGGCTACGGCCTTCAATACCTGCACGACCTGGCCGCCTATTTCGGCATCAGTCATAAAATTTGCTTTTGCGGACATGTAGGCAGTGCCACCGAAATTTGGCAAAAAAACCATATATTGCTCATACCTTCGGCAAGCGAGGGGCTGCCCATATCTTTGATGGAGGCCGCCATAAGTGGCCGCACCGCCGTAGTAACCGATGTAGGCGGTAATACCGAAATCATTACCGACAACGAAAACGGTTTTGTAGCCTGCGCCCCCACACCCCATAGTTTTGCCGAAGCCTTGGAACGCGCATGGGCACGAAAAGACGAATGGCAGGTGTTGGGAAAAAAATGCGTAGAGAAAATTCACGAATTTTCTCTTTACCGTATAAATAAGAAATAATTTTAAAAAAAATATTTTTTATCATGATTCAATATATTAAACAAACAATTAAGCATTACTTTATTGAAAATAATTCTATACCCGACGTTAAAAAATCACTGTCGAGGCTTCAAAAACTTGGTTACTCGCCTGCCAATATTTTTGATGTAGGAGCTTATGAAGGGCAGTTTTCGATAATGGCCAATCAAGTATGGAAGAATGCGCCAATCTGCTGCTTTGAGGGAAATATAGAAAAGGAGCAAGTTCTTCAAAATAATTTAAAGCATATTGAGTCTGTGCACTTGTTTAATTTATTGTTGGGAGATACAAATGAAACCGTCGATTTTTTTGTACAGGAAACAGCATCATCAGTATTGGAAGAGCATACCGAGCAAAATTTTAGAAAAACTAAGGCGCAAATGAAAAGACTGGATGCTTTAATTCAGGAAAGTAAAATACCGGTACCTGATTTTCTGAAAATAGATACCCAAGGGTATGAATATCCAATTCTTTTGGGCCTTGGCGACTATTTAAAAGAAGTGAATATAATATTGCTAGAAACAAACTTTATTGATATACATAAAAATGTACATTTAGTTTCGGATATTGTTGGTTTAATGTCGGAGAATAAATTTGTAATGTATGATATTACCGAAATACACAGACGCCCTCTGGATGAGGCAATTTTTCAGGTTGATTTTATTTTTGTAAAGGAAGATGCATTTTTAAGAAAAAATAAGCAATGGAAGTAAAGAAAATTCACGAATTTTCTCGTCAACATCAACGCCTATGAATGATAAATACAAGAACAAATACCGGATAGCACCCAACAGATGGCAAAATTGGGATTATTCGGCACCGGGAGATTATTTCATAACCATTGTAATACAAAATCGAGAATCCATTTTGGGAGAAATACAGCATGGAAAAATGATATTATCGGATTACGGGAAAATAGTTCAAAACGAATTTTTGAAAATCAATGATTACGATCCACATGTCCAATTGGACGAATTTGTGATTATGCCCAATCACATTCATTTTATATTGAATGTAGAGAAAATTCATGAATTTTCTTTACGGTCATTACCGCCATCGCCATCCCCAACAACCGACGATATTAAACAATACCGGAAAATGCGGCGTAATATGTTGGTGATAAAAATATTGGGAAAATTTCAGCAACAAACATCCAAACAAATAAATATCATGCGTAATACACCCGGAACAAAAAATTGGCAGCGAGATTTTTACGACCATGTAATTCGCAATAACGAAGAATACGTGCGTATTAAAGAATACATTATAAAGAATCCCCAAAATTGGGAAAACGACCGTTTTATGGGCACGTAGAGAAAATTCACGAATTTTCTCGTAATATTGATGACAATGCAAAGAAAATTCACGAATTTTCTCGTAATATTGATGACAATGCAAAGAAAATTCACGAATTTTCTCATGAATAATGATGCATAGTTTTCGAATGCAAACGAAAATTGTGTATATTTAGCAAAATTTTCTTCCATGGACGATAAAATTACAGTACTTGAAAAGTATAATTTTTGGACTCGCGAAATTCCGGATACAGGGTTGTTGAGAGAAGATTACTTAAATCGCATCACCGGTTTTATATCCAACAAATTGATTAAAGTACTGGTAGGTCAGCGACGCGTGGGCAAAAGTTACATCATGCGTCAGTTAATTGGCTACCTTATTAAATCCGGTGTTAATCCATACAACATTGTTTATATCAATATGGAATTTACCGATTTTGGTTATATAGAGAATTATCTGGCATTAGACCAACTTATAGCCCAATATGCCACAAGGATAAAACCCAAAGGAAGAATTTATATTTTTATCGACGAGATACAGCAAATTGCTGGTTGGGAGAAATTAATCAACTCCTACTCGCAAGATTACACTAAAAATGTGGAACTTTTTATTAGCGGGTCCAATTCCGATTTATTGTCGGGCGAACTAGCCGGTTATTTATCCGGCCGATATGTTCAATTTCAGGTTTTTCCATTTTCTTATACCGAGTATTTAAGCCGTTTGAATGTTCAGAATAATAAAGAAAATTTTCTTTCCTATCTACACTCAGGGGGCTTACCCGAATTATACAATTTACAGGGAACCGAAACACAACGCCACTATGTAGCGGCGCTTAAAGATACCATACTTTTGCGCGATATTATACAAAGGTATAAAATTAACGATGCTAAATTGCTCGAAGATGTATTTGTTTTTCTAATCAACAATGCGTCCAACTTAGTTTCAATAAATAATATAGTCAATTATTTTAAAAGCAAGAATCGCAAAACCAGCTACGACACAATAGCAGGGTATATTCAGTATTTAAAAAACAGCTATTTGGTGCATCAGGTCGAACGCTACCAAATTTCAGGCAAAGAAACCATGTCGGGTATCTACAAGTATTATATCAACGATTTGTCATTTAATAATTTTCTGTATCCGGGTTATTCCTACGGTATAGGGTATAAACTCGAAAATTTAGTTTATTTGCAGCTTCTGTCGTTTGGTTTTGAAATCTATGTAGGCTACATGCGCAACAAAGAAGTAGATTTTGTGGCCTTAAAGAACTCAAAACCATTATACATACAAGTGGCCTATATCCTGAATGATGCCGAAACCATGAAACGCGAATATGCACCGCTGGAAGCCATAAACGACAGCTATCCTAAGATTGTAGTAACGATGGATGATGTAGTATTTGAAGAAAAATTGGGGATAAAACATGTGCAAGTATGGAAATTAAACGAATTTTTAATGGCCGTAGCGTAGAGAAAATTCACGAATTTTCTCGTAATATTGATGACAATGCAAAGAAAATTCACGAATTTTCTCGTCAACATCAACGCCTATGAACGATAAATACAAGAACAAATACCGGATAGCACCCAACAGATGGCAAAATTGGGATTATTCGGCACCGGGAGATTATTTCATAACCATTGTAATACAAAATCGAGAATCCATTTTGGGAGAAATACAGCATGGAAAAATGATATTATCGGATTACGGGAAAATAGTTCAAAACGAATTTTTGAAAATCAATGATTACGATCCACATGTCCAATTGGACGAATTTGTGATTATGCCCAATCACATTCATTTTATATTGAATGTAGAGAAAATTCATGAATTTTCTTTACGGTCATTACCGCCATCGCCATCCCCAACAACCGACGATATTAAACAATACCGGAAAATGCGGCGTAATATGTTGGTGATAAAAATATTGGGAAAATTTCAGCAACAAACATCCAAACAAATAAATATCATGCGTAATACACCCGGAACAAAAAATTGGCAGCGAGATTTTTACGACCATGTAATTCGCAATAACGAAGAATACGTGCGTATTAAAGAATACATTATAAAGAATCCCCAAAATTGGGAAAACGACCGTTTTATGGGCACGTAGAGAAAATTCACGAATTTTCTCGTAATATTGATGACAATGCAAAGAAAATTCACGAATTTTCTCGTAATATTGATGACAATGCAAAGAAAATTCACGAATTTTTTCGTAATATTGATGGCAATGTAAAGAAAATTCACGAATTTTCTTTACTCATGTGTAATACAAGATAAACAATAGTATTATGAATAGCGATATCCGCTGGAAACAGCGCTTTACAAATTTTGAAAATGCACTAAAAGTATTAGAGCGCACAGCAAATATTCAAGAACAAGGAGAAATAGAGCGTGCAGCATTAATTCAGTTTTTTGAAATGAGTTTCGAGCTGGCTTGGAAAACCTTAAAAAATTATTTAGAATCTAAGGAGTTTAGGGTAAAAAGTCCAAGGGAGACAATACTCACTGCGGTGCAAATTCAGGTAATAAGTGTGGAAAACTGGTTGGAAGCCTTAGACGATAGGAATTTGAGTTCGCACGTGTATGATGATGAAGAAATGAAAGTAATCGCAGAGAATATAAGAGAAAAATATTTGCCCATGATGATTAGTTTGCAGCAGTTTTTAAACGAAAGATTAAAAGATGAATGATTTTGGATTGCAAGAGCGGTATTTGAATTATATAATTAATTCGGTGAAGTTTTTTCCGACCATCGAAAAAGCGGTGATATTTGGCTCCCGTGCCATGGGAAACTACAAACCGGGCTCTGATATAGATTTGGCCATTTTTGGCACGAATATTAGTAGACAAGATTTAATGGATTTAAGGGGGATATTGTCGCAAGGCCTTCCAATTCCTTATTTTTTTGATGTTTTGCATTTTGAGAAAACGGAGAATACTGCACTAAAAAATCATATTTTAGAACAAGGCAAAACCATCTACGAAAACGCTCAGCCCCTCGTTTCTGTGCTCATGACGGTGTATAACCGCAAGAAATACATTGCCGAGGCCATAGAAAGCGTTATCAACAGCAGCTACCAGAATTGGGAACTCATAATCGTAGACGACCGCAGCACCGACCAAAGCCTGGAAATAGCCCGCCGATACGAAGCTGCCGATAGCAGAATAAAAGTGTATGTGAACGAGAAGAATCTGGGCGACTATCCAAATAGAAATAAAGCCGCTGGCTACGCCAAAGGCAAATACATCAAATACCTCGATTCCGATGATTTGATGTATTGGTATGGTTTGCAGGTAATGGTAGAAGCCATGGAGAAATATCCAGAAGCAATTATCGGAATGTCATCGTCCAATTTTAGCACCAAACAGCAATATTCGGTCTTGCTCAGCCCGCAAGAAGCCTATCTGTATCATTTTTTCTATCGGGGGTTTTTATATACAGGCCCTACAGGTGCAATTTACAGAACCGATTATTTTATCATCAGCCAAGGTTTTAATGTGGATTATGCTGTGGCTGCCGATTTTGGATTTAATCTAAAAGCGGCTTTGACCGCCCCAATCGTTTTATTTCAAACCGATTTGTTTTGGTGGCGCCAGCACGAAGACCAGGAGATAAAAAAACACGAGAAAAAATATCTGGCGCTCAATCATCAAATTCATCGAGAGTTCGTATTTGAAAACCCCACTATAAGTCCTGCCTATAGAAAAATTATCCGGCGAAATTACCAAACCAATTATGCCAGGAAATTTTTTATTGCAATATTTTCACTTAAAATCAGACAGGCGTTTTATATTAAGAATGTTGCAAAACTTAGCTATTCCGATTTTTTTTGGTCGATATTTCCTGGAAAAATAAGAACCTTATGAATGTGATAGATTTAATAAAAAAAAACGTTGAAAAATGGATTTGCGACTTTTTCGCAAAATTTATTTAAACACCGGAAACATTTCCGTTTTTTGCGCTACTACCCACGGTCCCGTAACTATGTTTTCGATATAATTAATTTTAAGCATGATAACAACTTGCCTGTTATTTTCGATGTTGGCGCTAATTTGGGTCAATCGGCCAAATATTACAGAAAATTATTTTCAGGGGCACACATTCATTGTTTTGAACCAATTGATGCTACATTCCAAAATCTTTCGCAGAACCTGAGCAAGGATAAGGGTATACAAATGCATCACTGTGCATTAGGCTCAAAAAGCGAAAGTATTGACGTTTTTTTCAAGGCCAATAGTGGCGAAAACAGCTTGCTCCCCGAAGTAAACGAAAAGTATTCGGGCGAATCTCGTCAAACGGTTTTAGTTAAAAGGCTCGATGATGTGGCAAAAGAATTAAAAATTAACCACATAGACCTTCTAAAAATTGATACTGAGGGTTTTGACTTTGAAGTACTAAAAGGAGCTGAAAACATGCTAAACGAATACCGAATCGACTTTATTCTATGCGAAATCGGCTTTTTTTATGAAAAGAAACATGGTAATTTCGAAGAAATAAACCGGTATTTATTCGACAAAAGATATCGCTTGGTTGGTATATACGACAACTACTATTGGGGAACTCGGTTTATTTTGCATGGTTTTGCAAATGCTTTGTATATTAGACAGGATATAGCTTTTAGTTAAGAATTAACCATATCTGATGATTGGAGTAATTCAGGTTTTTGGTATATTTGTTTTATCAACTCAAACAAAAAAATCGTACATTTGAGTAAAAACAATCGAATCATGAAACCAAATACCGATATTACTGAGTTGGTTTTCTCAAAAGAAGACAGCTAATGCCAAACAATACCATCCTCTTTGTGCTCGAAAATTTTTATCCCGACTACCGTGCCGGCACCGAAAGCTATGT
>DYOH01000012.1 GCA_020720625.1 Acetofilamentum sp.
ATAAAAATCAACGCTGGCAGGGTTTTTAGACTAGACTCATTTAAAAAAACAATATCAACATGGAAGATAAATTCTCGCATAAAGCCAATGATTGGGATAGTGCCGGAAAAATTGCAATGACTGCAAAGTTTGTGGCCGAAATAAAAAAACTAATCGCACTTAGCACAGAAATGAAAGTGCTCGAAGTAGGAACCGGAACAGGATTGGTGGGTCTGCAAATAGCGCCTTGGGTAAAAAGTTTGCTGTTAATAGACACATCGCCGTCCATGCTGAAGGTGCTGGAACAGAAACTGGAACAAACTCCGGCGGCTAATGTGCGTTATGCCCTGATGCCTATAGAAACAGTGGTAGAAAAAAAATTCGATATGCTTATCGCATTCATGTCGTGGCACCACATTGCCGACCAAGATAGCGCTTTTGCAAGCACTTACGAATTGCTTAATAAAGGCGGAAAGCTCATTATTGGCGATTTATTGCCCGAAGATGGCAGTTTTCATGGTGGCGAAGATGTTCCATATTTGGGCTTCGATATGCAAGAGCTTAGTGCTTTTGCCGAAACTTATGGTTTTAAGGTACTACAAGTTTATCCCTATTCGGAGATGCTAAAACCTGATAAATCCGGAGAGACCCGGCATTATGGTCAGTTTATTTTATTGGCCGAAAAAAAATAAAATACACAAAGCATTTGGTTCTTTTTACACTATCCGAAAATTTCTTATCTTTCGGATAGTGTAAATACATTGATTCCTTTGCAAATGAAAAAAGATTTCTGCGTATTATTGCAGCTTCTGGTATTCTTGAGTAATTGGGGCATGGCTCAGGAGATTAAGTCCGATAAAAAGTTTACTGTTGATGCCGAATTTCGTTCCCGAGCCGAATATCTCGATGGTTTTGGAAAATTGGTCGCCAAATCAGATTCATCGGCAGCCAATTTATTGATATCCACACGAGCACGTCTAAACTTTGCATTCGTTTCGCCATTGCACGAAATGTATTTTTCGGTGCAGGATGTTCATATTTGGGACGATAATAAACATTGGGAAACCAAATTGCCTGTGATGGTAAACGAAGCCTGGATTCGCTATAAATTTAACGAAACCTGGTCGCTGAAAACGGGGCGCCAACAAATTAGCTATACCAATGGTCGCTTGCTTTGGAAAAAGGAGTGGAATAATTATGGGGCTGCCCACGATGCCCTGCTGTTTCAATATCAGCAAAATAACTGGATGGCTCAATTTGGGGGTGCCTACAATGCCAATCCAGGTTTAAGGCAAACACCATTTTTGCTGGCCACCGATTTTCAGCTCTATAAAGCCATGGGCATTCTTTATGTAGAAAAAAAATGGAGTTCGGGAAGCTCCTTGCATTTACTCAATTTTGCCGAAGGTATAGAAGCGCCGGGGCGCACGGCCCTATACTTGCGCAATTCGGCCGGTTTTCATTTTATACTTAAAAAGGGTGTTTTTAAGGTTGATGCTCAATTTTATCATCAACATGGGGTGCACACCAATGGAGGCCAAATAATGGCTGCGGCGTATTTGTTGCATGGCACTATAAAACTTCCTAAAATATCGCTTACCGCCGGATTCCATGGGCAAACCGGAGAAAGTTACAACGATAATCAAGCCGACAAACGCATGAAGGCTTTTGTTTCTCCTTATTTTAGTGGACGACTGATGTACGGGTATATGGAATACCTTGCTTATGGCAGCATACAAAAAAGCCCCGGATTAAACGATTTTTATTCCGAATGGAATTTATTACTTAATCAATCGGTTAAAATGCAGGCTATTACACACACCATGAGCTATGCGCAAAGTCCGGGCAGCAACCTGAGTAAAAGCATTGGCACGGAAAGCGATTTGGTTTTAACTAAAAAACTGGTGGGCATGCATATATCACTTGTTTATTCATTTTTGTTATATCACAATGATTTGGCCTTAGAGAGAACAAAAAACACAGATGTTTATTTTCCCCAATGTGCATGGGTAATGATAAGTTTTAAACCGGAATTATTTAGTCAATAAGGAAACAGTTTTTTTGTCTACCCATATTATTTTTCTATTTTTAAGCCTTTATTTTTTTAAATGAATGGTGATGGAAGAAAGTTTATTGGTATTGGATAGCATTCGCCTCAATTTTAGTGAGTCCGGCTTATTTTTTTTAAACATAACTTTGGCACTAATTATGTTTGGTGTAGCACTCGATTTAAAAAGCGAAAATTTTAAACGGGTTTTATTGCAGCCTAAAGCTGTTGTGGTGGGTGTAGTTTCGCAATTTATTCTAATGCCTGCCATGACTTTTCTGCTTATTTTATTAATAAAACCTAGTAGCAGTGTGGCTATGGGAATGATTCTGGTTGCTGCTTGTCCGGGTGGAAATATTTCAAACTTTTTTAGCTCATTGGCCAAGGGTAATGTAGAATTATCTGTTACACTTACCGGAATTGCCGATTTGGCCGCCTTGGTTATGACGCCCCTTAATTTTGCTTTTTGGGCAGGATTATACAGTGCCACATCGAGCATGGTGGTGCCCATTGAAATAGATTTTTGGGAAATGATGCAAACAATGATGCTTTTATTAGCTTTACCCATTACTGTGGGCATGATTTTCTCCTGGAAATTTCCTTTGCTTACAAAAAAAGTAATTAAACCAATCAAAATTATCTCCATTATTATATTTCTAGGTTACATTGTTGGTGCTTTGAGCTTAAATTTCGAGTATTTTTTAAGATACATTCACCTTATTGCTTTAATCGTTTTTATTCATAATGCATTGGCCATTCTTACCGGATATTTTATGGGGCGCATCTTTAAACTTGGCGAAAGAAATACAAAGACCATTGCTATCGAAACGGGCATTCAGAACTCTGGATTAGGATTGGTGCTTATTTTTAAATCCGGATTTATTTAATGGTTTGGGCGGAATGGCTTTTATTGCTGCCTGGTGGGGAATTTGGCATATTGTCTCCGGATTACTTATTGCCTTTTTCTGGGGGGCTAATTTCATGCCTTTCTGGATGAAAAGCTTTCAATCTAAATAGCAGTGGACTATTGTTTTATTGTTTTGGAATTGTTTTTGCTTAGTACTTGTATTTTGTGGCAAAATGCTTTGATGCATAATTATCAGGCATTTTTCATAGATAATTCGGTTTAGGAATCTATATGCAAGAAACCATGATTTAGCGAAGTTTTTCTCTACATAGAATTTTTGCGATTAGCAGAATTAAATTTTATTGATATAGATGACAGCGAAAATTTACTGAAAAGCGAAGTCTTTCATGTAGGGTTTAATCCGGGTTAAAATTTGACAATTTATTTAAAACCTAAAATAATGAAAATAACGCACTTATTTACTTTGATTGCTTTTGTATTATTTTTCTCCTGCAAGAGCAATAACGAGGCAAAAGAGCAGGAAAAAATTCAGCAAATTTCCGACGAACAAGCTACTGATAGCCTAAACGGAATCCAAAGCATGGTCGAAAACCAATCTTATACATCGGACTTGGATTTAATACGCTTTTTTTACAACGAAGAATGGACTAAAAGTAAGCTGGAAAACTATTATATTTTTTTGGCAGACAGCAATCAGATAATCAGCAACGATGGAATTATAGCCGTTTACGATTACCGCGATACACTTATCAGTCAGTTGAATAAAAATGGGGTATTCGAAAGATTATTTGATCGCGTTGGGCAAGGTGTATTTTCGTGGGATAGTATGTGGATAGTAATGCTGGAGTTTGAAAAAATAGGTATACACATTGTTACTGCAGAAGGCATGTACGTGGGGCTGGAGAGAGCGCCACTGCTATCTTATGCGCTCGAAAATCTGGCAACCGAAGATTTTAAACTTTCGCAGCAGATTAAAAATGCCTACGGAATGACTATTGGTGGAGAGTATCCTTTTCTTGATCTGGAATGGAACGATGATGTAATTCTTGCCGGTGAACAATTGCTAAGTAAATTCCCTGCAAGCGATTATACTTCTGAAGTACTCGGATATTTCGAAAATGCACTTACTCCTTTTGTTGATTTGCACAAAGTGATTTCTGAAGATGGAAGTGAAAGTTTTATTGTAGGCGGCTTTGAGGTAGAATCGTGGCCGGGTTTAACCGATACAGCTTACCATCACCAGTTTTTAAGAAGTTATCCTAAATCGGTTTTTGCGCCTATGATAAGCCGGATTATTAATAATCCTTCGCAAATGAAAGCGGATGCAAATCTTATTTATATTGTTAAAGTACCTTATCTCGAAAAAGAAATTACCTGGTTTAATTATTTCCTGAATGGCATTGATATAGCACACAAGCTCTATATTGACGAGAATATGCCCGAAAATCCGACCCTGGCCTATCGCTTTTACGACGATAAACAGAAGGCTCTGAATGCTTTAAATAAAATTCTGCCATTGGTACCAAAGGCAGAAATAATCCAGTACAAATTAAACTAACATGTTCAGCATTATTGGAAAATACACATCTGCCGATATTTTTATAGACCAGATTGATGATGTAACCTATAGTCAGATTGAGCAACTGGTTAATCATCCGTCTTTTACGCAAAAAGTATCTATTATGCCCGATACACACGCCGGAGCTGCCAATTCTGTGATTGGATTTACTATGCCACTTAGCGATAGTCTTATTCCTAATACTGTGGGAGTAGATATTGGTTGTGGCATGCTATCGGCCCGTATTTTTGCCAACAAAGAAAACCTTGATTTAAAAGAAATTGATAATAAGATAAGAAAAGTGGTGCCTATTGGTAATCGCAACGGTACCCATAAAAATAATCCCGAAAATTTTGCCAAATCTTTCCCTTTCGAAAAAGCATCAGATTTGCTACACCAATTTACGCAAAAACTAAATATTAGGCTCGGAGCTAATTATACTCCGATTGAGTACAATTACCCCTGGTTCGAAAAACTTTGCAAACGGGTTGATTCTGACCTTAAATACACAGAAGCAAGTCTAGGTACCCTCGGTGGCGGTAATCATTTTATCGAGATTGGAGAATCTTCGCAAGATCAGTCGCTGTGGATAACCTTTCATAGCGGAAGCCGCAAAATCGGTGGAGATATTGCCAAATATCATTCACACATAGCCGCTAAAAATGCAGGGTTCGACCAGGAAGGTTTTAAGAAGGAGTTCGAACGGATAAAAGCCGGCCTTGGGGCAGTAGATAAGAAGAAATTGGCCGATGAGCACAAAAAACTAAAGAGCAAATTTAAATCTCATTATCCGGACGTGCCTAACCAAATGGAGTTTTTGAGCGGACAATTGATGTACGATTATCTGGTAGATATGATTTTTGCGCAGTTCTATGCCCAAACAAATAGGTTGATGATGCTCAGGCATGGTGCACAGGTTTTGAAAGCTGATTTTTCGGAAACCATTGAAAGTACTCACAACTACATCGATCCCATAGATCTGATTATTCGTAAAGGAGCAATCAGAGCTTATAAAACCGACCAAATGATTATTCCTTTCAACATGGCCGACGGTATTCTTATTTGCAAAGGTAAAAGCAATCCCCTTTGGAATTATTCTGCACCTCACGGAGCCGGAAGAATTATGAGCCGCAATAAAGCCAAAGAGAATATCAGCATGAAGGATTATGAAAACAGAATGAAGATGAGTGGGGTTTTTAGCAGTTCGATAAATACGGCCACGCTCGACGAAGCGCCGCAGGCCTATAAAAGTGCAGCAATTATCGAAAAAGCTATTGAAGCTACCGCTGAAATTCTATTTCGATTGAAGCCAATTTATAATCTTAAAGCCGGAAATTAACTCCGGCTTTTTATGTGTGCTGAACTATTTTTATAGGCCGATACAAAGATTAGAGCCTGCGCCAGCCAATAGCAACACATAATATACCATTGGGCATAATTTATATTGCTATAAAAGCGGTTATAGGCAATAATACTGTCGCTTACAACAAATATAAGTGCTCCCCAAAAGGCGTAATTGGCAAAAGCCCCAGTGCTGCGTTGTGCAAAAGCCCGCCAAAGCATTATCAATATAAAACTCATATATACGGCTACCGGAACTGCCATATTGGCCAAACCCGGAAATAGGATTACATAATTTATGAGGCCCACTAATAGCAATACAATACCCGAAAAAATAGAAGTTTCTTTGCTTCGGCTAAAGAATGCAAGGGTATAAAAAATGTGAGCTACCAGAAAAGCCAATAAACCTCCTACAAATAAATGGTAGGGCAGTTCAAGCAGAATATCGCCCAAGGCCGAAAATAGAAAGCCTGCAATGATGTAGATATTATATTTCCCTTTAGGATTTATCAGCAATAGCAGCAATAGGATGGGTAGTGGCTTTGTTATCACTTTAAGCCAGAGATAATTGTTGTACAAACCGATAAAATATATAAACGCCAGAATAACTACACTGCTAAAAATAAGTTTTGCTTTCATAAGCTTGTTTTCTATTATTATTACAATTTTCAGTTGAAGTTCGCCTTTACAAGATAAGTTCTTATTGACTATAAACAAAATTTATGGTATAAAAAAACCGGAAATATCGCTTACTATATTTCCGGTAAAATTAAACCTAAAAAAAATGCCTTTAATAGTTCATTTCATATTCGCCTTTAAGTGCATATACATAATTGTTCCACACTTTTAAGTAACGTTCCTGATTAACAACAGGTTTTTTAATCATTTTCATGCAATAAGCCATTTGTTCGGGTGTCGACGAAGGTTTATTGTGCAATTCAAGTGCAAATTTTGAGAAATCGCGTACCAGAAAATCAAAAATTTGGTCGAGAATATCTTCATCAATCTGTTGAATTTTGGCATTTTCGAGAATTAATTGAGCATAAGGAATGAGCGTGAAAATATTTCCTACAGCCAGCATTACTTCCGTATCTTTTTGTTGTTCGGGAGTAGATGGAGCCTTGTAAAGCGATTCCTTGAAAATTTCTACCTGCTGCTTAAATAATTCGAGATTGGGCAGATTGTACAAAGCAAACGCCTTTTTGTAATCGTGGAATTTTATGTCGCCCAAGCCTTTGGTAGGACCTTGTGCAAATAAAAAATCGTCGTTAGCAGCATCATTTCTCTGTGGAATTTCGTTAAATTCTGCGGGTTTGAACAAAAAGTTTTGCAAAAATTTCACAATCAGCGCAATATTTACATGCACAGTGCCTTCTAATTTTGGTAAAGCACGAATGTCGCGGGTAAGCATTTCGAAGAATGTATCTTTTTCAAAACCTTTGGCAGCAATAACATCCCACATCAGGTCTACGACTTCTTCTCCTTGCGAGGTTACTTTCATTTTTACCAATGGATCGTAGAGCAGATATCTTCTGTCGGATAATGATGCTGAGCGCATATAATCTGCAGTACGAGAAGCATATAATTTCATAGCCACCAAGCGGCTATAGGCATCTACAAATAGCTTTTTAACATGGGGGAAGTCGGTTACATACATATTGTAAAGCCTGCGGTTAGACGCATGATTAA
Organism: Acetofilamentum sp.; assembly: GCA_020720625.1. Lineage (GTDB taxonomy): Bacteria > Bacteroidota > Bacteroidia > Bacteroidales > DYOH01 > DYOH01. Next base: position 7,483 of record DYOH01000012.1, read on the forward strand.
TGGCCTCGTACAATCCATGTGTACACATACCTATGGAGGCCCACCCCAGATTGTATTTTCCTACGTTTACTGTGTTGAGAGCGTTAAACCATGCTTCGTCGCCTTTAGCCAAAATATCTTGCTCTGCTACCGGATAATTTTCCAAAGCATATTCACCTACATAATTTTGACTGTTAACCGTATTTTTTACCAGTTTATATTTATTGTGTTTGTAACTGGCCACAAAGAAAACATATTCGTTGGTTCCGGCAATTTTTCCGAATGTTGAAACCATATCCGCTTCGTTGGCATTTCCAATATAGTATTTTGAGCCATTAGCCAGATAAGAACCATCGGGTTGGGGTGTTAGTGTCATTTCGGTAGAATATACATCGGCTCCATGTGCTCTTTCTGAAAGACCAAAGGCAAAAATAGCTCCTTCCTGGAGTAGTTTGGCCGCTTTTTGCTTGGCACCATCGTTTTTCGACATCCAGATGGGGCCTAAACCCAAAATGCTTACTTGCCAGGTATACCAATAGGGTAGGCCGTAAAATCCGATAATCTCATTGAAACCCTGAATTCTCCACATATCCCAGCGTGAATGCTCATCGCCGTATTTTTCCGGAGTGAGCAGGCGGGCAAAGATTTTTTCTTTGCCAATGAAGTCCAAAAATTCGCGATACCAGATTCTTTCATGGTCGTCTTTTTTTACACTACCTAAACCTTTGGTTTCAAAGAACTCGATGGTTTTTTCCATTATTTCCCGCGATATCTTGTCGGGATATTCTCTGTTATACTTTTTGGGATTGAGTAAAATCATATTATTTGTATTTTTGCGGAATATAAATATTTCTACTAAAATACTAAGCATGCATAATAATGTTTTAGAGCTTATAAAATATTATTGCTTAATTATCAGTTAATTGAATTGAAATATCTTTTATCAGTACCTGACGTTCGCTCTCTAGCCTATATTCGTCGAGTCGTGAAATTGTAGACAAAAGCTCATTATATTTAGTTGTCTCCAAAACAGGTAGTTTATCCAAACCAAGCTTTTCGAGCTGCTCCGAAACGTATCCATAGCTTATCTGGGCGATATCTAGTGCAGGAGCGTAGCCCTCGTGATCGTCGGCATCTTTGGCAATTAGCAATATTCTTGCTTTTATGAGCAGATTTGCAACATAATTGGTTAAGGTGTATGGAATACCTGTTTTTAGCGATAATTCGTCGTTATTGAGCGGACGGGCACCGATTAAAAAACCATGGATAATGGAATTTAGCAACACGCTGGCAATCCGCATTTTAAGTCCGAAACTTATTTCTTCGCTAAGGCTATTGTAACGGTATCTTTTTACATTCTGTACGGCAAAACTAAGCTCAGAACCCAACAATACAATTACCCAGCTTAATTGTGCCCAAACCATAAATAGCGGCAATGCCGCAAAACTTCCATAAATTGTATTATAGCGCGAAACGCCAATCTGAAAATTGATATACGCCCATTGAGTTAGCTGGAAAGCTGTTCCGGCAACAACACCGGCGATTAGGGCCGGAAGAAAATCTACTTTTGTGTTGGGCAAAATGATGTAAAGCAAAGTAAATAATAACCAAAACAAAAAGTAGGGTGTAAATTGTATTAGATATAATACTGCCGACGAGAGAAAAGTAAGTACTTCGTGGCCTACCGAAATATTTTCTATGTAGGTAGTTATAAAAACAGTTGCACTTGAGGCCAGAATAAGTAGAATTGGGGCAAAAAGGAGAATTGAGAAGTAATCGGTGAGCTTGCGCAGAAAGTTACGATCTTTGGCCACTTTCCAAATACGGTTAAAGGCATCCTCGATATGATTGAGCAGCTTAACTACCGACCAAAAAAGCACCACAATACCAACCCCGGCAATGGCTTCGCCTTTGGTAGTATCTAGCAGCGAATGGGCAAACTTTAGGGAGAAATCAAGCACTTGTTCTTGGCCTTGAAATGCACTGGCTAGTTCCCTTTCGAGCAGTGCCGATAATCCGAATCCTTCGGCTATACCAAAAGCCATGGCCAGCAATGGCACTATGGACAAAATGAGATAAAAAGTTAGCGCACTTGCCCTTAGTTGAATTTTATCTCTTAAAAACTGTGTGGTGGCCAAAGTAATTACCTGAATACTTTTATACCAAAAGGCTCTTAGAACTGGCATAGATTCTAGTTCAATTGACCATATTTTGTAATCGAAAAAATGCATAATCTTTTCGATTCTTTGTTTCATGCCTAAGCCTTTGATTTTTATTCGTCTTGTTTGTTTATTCATTGCTTGCAATATCATTTATGTGAAAGCATTGTCTTGCTGACATTTATTCCTGCATTTATAATTCGATGGCGTTTAAAGTGATATAGTCGGATTTGAACGCTTTCAGTTATTATTTTTTGCGCATTCCATAAAATTTTTGTGTATAATATTTCTCCGGAATGCAAATCGGCATAAATTTAGTACAAAATTTTATAAATACGATTTTCCGGCAAACGATTTTTACATTTCTCCTTTGGAACTCAAAAAATTGTGTCCACATAAATCTAATTCAAGAGGAATATTACTGCTTTAAATAAGTTAATCGTTTGAACTATTGAATATATACCATGTTTAATGCCGCTATTACTTAAAAATACTGTGTTCCGCATTAGTTACGCTAGCCAAACGATACCAAGTTTAAATTGGACTATATTGAAAGTCAAATCGGTAGAAATATGCTTGTCGAACATAAAAAACTTTGCGGAAATTCACTAGCTTTCGACCCAAAAAAAGAAAGAACGTATGAACTATCAAACTATTCTTACAGAAAAGCAAGGCAAAATTTGCAAAATTTTGCTAAACAGGCCACAACAATTAAATGCATTAAATACCCTGGTCTTTAGTGAATTGGAAACTGCCTTTAATAGAGCTGCTCAGGACAACGATATTTGGGCTGTTTTGATAAGCGGCTCTGGTGATAAAGCATTTGCTGCCGGTGCAGATATCAAGGAATTTGCCGGATTTAATAAAGCCCAGGCAAAAGAACTTTCGGCCAATGGCCAACGTATTTTTAATCTGATTGCCGATATGCGTAAACCTGTGCTGGCTGCCATTAACGGTTTTGCATTAGGTGGAGGTCTCGAACTGGCCATGGCTTGCCATTTGCGCATTGCTTCGGAAAATGCTCGTTTTGGCCAACCAGAAGTGAGTTTGGGGCTTACTCCAGGATATGCCGGCACACAGAGGCTTACCGAATTGATTGGCCGATCTAAAGCCACCGAATTTTTGCTTTCAGGCGAAATGTTTGGTGCCGAAGAAGCCCTTAAGCTTGGTTTGCTTAACTATGTTGTACCTCAATCTGAATTAATGAATAAAGCCATGGAAGTGCTCGCGAAAATTACGAAGCAGGCTCCTGTGGCTCTGGCAGGTGTTCTCAAGTCGGTGAATGCTTATTTTGATAAACAAACCGATGGATATCAAACCGAAGTAAATGAGTTTGCGCACTGCTTTACATCCGAAGATTTTAAAGAAGGTACTTCGGCTTTTATTGAGCGACGAAAGCCCGAATTTAAAGGTAAATAGGCCAGTTTTTTTTAAATTTTTCAAATATCTGCCGGCCTGTATCATAAAATATGAATTAAATTCTTCTGCTTTTTTCAGGCCGGATGGTATTTCGCTCATTTTATATCGTACAGAAAACCACTGCCATTTACTTTTGTTGCTAAACAATGCCTGATTATAAAGTATGCACTTTTCGGTACTTGTTTTGACCCACTTTTTTTTATCAGGATTTTTATCCTAATTTTAGCTTGTCTAATTTATAATTTAAAATTTAATGCTACGATAAGATGAAACTAAAATATGCGCTATACATACTGCTCTTTTCAGGAATTATTGGGTTAAGTTCCTGTAATTGGTTCGATAAGGAAGATGATTTAACGGAAACGCAAGATTTAAATAAGTTTATTTTCGAGGTAATGAAAGAACAGTCATGGTATTACTGGTACGATATGGTGCCCGAATTAGAACCACTGGATTATGCCGACAGCTACCAATATCTCGAAGAATTGAAATACCAGGAGCTTGATGGCTGGAGTTATCTAACAACCATTGAAGAATATAATGCACACTACGTTTATGCGGTATATTACGGGCATGGTTTTGCCTATAAATTTGACGAAAGCGGCAAAATGCGCATCAGTTTTGTATATGCAAACTCGCCCATCGCGCAATTAGGTGTGCAAAGGGGCTGGGAAATCATTGCCGTGAATGCTACCTCTGTGCCCGACATTGTTTCGCAAAACCTGTTGGCAACAATTTTTGGACCTTCGCAGGCCGGCTATACCAATCATATAAAAATAGTAAACTTGCAACAAGACACCTTGGAATTTGATGTTCAAAAAACAGAAGTGTCTCAAAATACAGTTCTTTACAAAAATGTTTATGAATATGCCGGAGGTAAAACCGGCTATCTCGTATTTAAAAGCTTTATAGAACCTTCAATAGCTGAGTTAAAGACTGCATTTACCTATTTTCAGTCAGAGAACATTAATAACCTTGTGCTCGATTTGCGCTATAATGGCGGCGGATTAATGAGTGTTGCAAATTATCTGGCTTCGGCAATTGGTGGCGCTAATGTAACAAACAAAGTATTTGTAAAATTTTCGCACAATAATACCAAAACCGGAAACGATTTTCAAAACTTGTTTTCGACACCCGATGTGCCATTGAATATTAATAAATTAGTGGTAATTGCTACCAGTAGCACTGCATCGGCATCCGAGGCGGTTATAAATGGTTTAATGCCATTTATGGAGGTAAAAGTTGTAGGCGGAAACACACACGGAAAACCCGTGGGTATGTATTCTTTCGAGCATGGTAATTACAAGCTTGTGCCCATTTGCTTTAAATTAACCAATAGCCAGGATTATGGCGATTATTTCGATGGTTTGCCGGCAGATGCTCTCCGTGCAGATGATTTGTCGAAAGACTGGGGAAATAAGGAAGAGGCCAGCTTGAAAGAAGCCCTTTATTATATCGAAAATGGTTTTTTCAGCAACCAACTGCCTGTAAAATCAAACCCGAACTTACCCAAAATGCCGCTTAAAGGATTGAAAGCGGAAATAGGAGCAATTTAAATATGAAACGATTAATTTTTATTAGTATATTGCTTTTTCTACAGTGTAAGGCTGCTGTGGAAGAACCAAAGGAAAAGTATAATTTCTTTGCCGAGGGAAATGCGACTTGGTATGGTAATTCTTTTCATGGAAAATATACAGCCAGTGGCGAGTTGTTTGACACCAATAAACTAACCGCAGCGCACAAAACGCTCCCATTTGGCACTGTGGTGCGGGTTACCAATCTGAGTAACAATCTTTCGGTGCTGGTAAGAATAAACGACAGAGGCCCAGTTAGCAAGAGCCTCATTATTGATTTGTCGCAATCTGCTGGTACGGAAATTGACATTTTGCACGCTGGCGTGGCAAAGGTAAGACTCGAAATTCTGGAGCTGACAAAGCAATCTGAAGAATGAATGAGCCTACAGCAATTGATTTTGCTAGCTTCATTAAAATCATATATTTAATTGTTTGTAAAAAATTTGGTTTTGTGCTTAATATTTTTTTATTTTGCACTCCCAAATCAGGAAATTTAAGTAGAAAGATATAAAAGTTTAAAGGAAATGGCTAATCATAAATCAGCAAAGAAGAGTATCAGACAAGCAGAAACTGCTAGATTACGTAACAGATATTACTACGTTACCACACGTAATGCAGTAAAAAAATTAAGAACGACTACTGAAAAAACAGACGCAGAGAAACTGATGCCCAGCGTTTTTTCAATGCTAGATAAACTGGCTAAAAGAAACATTATTCATAAAAACAAAGCATCTAACTTAAAATCTAAGTTAAATGGTTATGTAAACCGCTTAACTGCTAAAGCAGCTTAATTTAGCAGTTTGCTGATAAAAATATACAGCCGCCATGAGTGCGGCTTTTATTGTTTATTTTAGTCCCAAATTTATACTCATCTCTTCTTATTTTTATTTCTTTTCAGCCATTGATTGGATAATTATCAACATAAAAAATCTTATCTCCCGAAATGATAAATATTTCGGTAAAAAGAATTAAATTCATATCCAAATTTAATGTTTATGGCTTATGAAGAATTCTTTTGTTGTTGTATTGTTGTTGGCTATCATTTTTAGTGCTTGTAATCATCGAAGTGTTAATGAAAATAATGAATCCTTTAAAACGTATTTTTGGCTTGGAAGCTATACTGATGGCAATAGTAAGGGAATATATCAATACTCTTTAAGCGATAGTGGTATTGTAAAATTGGAGAAATTGGCTGCAATAAGCGAAAATCCATCATTCCTGACAAAATCTGCCGACGGTAAATTCCTTTTGGTGGTGAACGAAAATAGTTCGGAAGGTAAAGTATCTTTATATCAGATAATTAATGATAGTCTTGTGTTTGTTAATAGTCAGATATCCGGAGGCGAGCATCCATGCTATATAACCATAAACCAAAACAACACAGTACTTACAGCCAATTACAGCAGCGGCAGCATAGGACTACACAACTTAAGCGAAGAAAATACGCTTAGCGAGCTGCTTTTTAAGGAACTCCATACAGGCAAAAGTTCCCACGAACGGCAGCAAGGGCCGCATGCTCATTCGGTCTATTTTTTAGAAGACGATTGGGTTGTTTCTGCTGATTTAGGTAGTAACCAACTTTGGTTTTCGCGCCTTGATTCCAATCAAAGTATTCTTTTAATGAACGATAGCATAAAAATTTCATTGCCAGAAGGCAGCGGGCCAAGGCATTTGGCTATTACCAAGGCTTTTGAACAGATATATGTGCTAAATGAATTAAGCAGTACTATTACACTCCTGCAAAAAGATTCGGGCGTATATTACCGCACTTTACAACATTTTAGCACACTTCCGGTTAATTTCGAAGGAGAGAATTTAGCCGCAGATATACATTTATCGTCTGACGAAAGATTTGTGTATGCTTCGAACCGGGGGCACAACAGTATTGCAGTTTTTGAACGTAATATGCACAATGGCTCTCTACAGTTAGTGGCCCATGAAATTGTGCGCGGTGAGTGGCCCCGGAATTTTGCCCTTACCCCCGACAATAGTTTTTTGTTGGTAGCCAATCAGCACAGCAACAATATAGTGGTCTTTAAACGAAACCCAGAAAACGGTACATTGCAATTTGTTAGCGAAACAGAGGCTTTCGCTCCGGTAAGTATACTTTTTTAAAACTTTAGGATATGATTAATCAGGACGACATCATTTATTTTATTGTTACCGACCGCTTTGCCGACGGTGACAAAAGCAACAACAAAGGCGTGGATAAGGCCAACCCTAAAAGGTTTCACGGCGGAGATTTTGCTGGTTTGATTCAAAAGGCACCTTATTTGCAGAAATTAGGAATCACTGCAGTGTGGATAACGCCTGTATATTTAAACATCGGGCAGTTTAATCATGTGGATCCGTATCATTATTACTGGGCCCTGGATTTCGACAAAGTAGATCCTCATCTCTACACCTACAAAGCTGAGTACGCCGAAGGTAGTAAAAAATATGTGAAAGACCTAGTTGATGAATTGGCAAAATTTGGCATTAAACTGATTTTGGATATGGTGGTGAATCATGCCGGTTATGAAGCAGAAAATCATTACAACAAATATTGGTTTCAGCATGGAACCGGAGAAATTGAAGGTCAGTTAGCTGGTTTGCCCGATTTTGATCACGACAATCCCAATGTGATAGATTATTTCATTAATAATATTCTCGACTGGATAGAAGAAACGGGCATTCAGGCTATCCGTATGGATACAGCCAAGCATGTGGAAAGTAAATTCTGGAATGCTTTTAAAGCCCAAATTAAAGGAGCTTATCCAAACCTTACTTTACTCGGCGAAGTGCTTTACGAAGATAAAAACATGATTCCTGAGATTGCTAAATTTCAGCGGTACTACGATTTCGATTCCCTTTTTGATTTTCCGCTGCGAACAGCAATCAAAAATACCATTATTTGGGATTACCCCATGACAGAATTGGCTCGACCGCAAATGCATACCGACGAAGAGCCGGGAGTACTCGACATGGACAACCCTTATGAGAATGGATACTCCAATGCTAACCGACTTGTAACTTTGCTCGATAACCACGATTTGGATAAACGCATCATGAGTCATGCCCGCCAGCGGCATCCAAACACCGAAGGACTACCCTGGGCTTATAAAGTGATGAAACTTGCTTTGGCTTTGCAGTTTGCTGTTAGAGGTATTCCTCAGCTCTACTATGGTATTGAGCTCGGATTGGAAGGCTGGCGGACAGAAGATTCCGATGCCGATTTGCGACGGGATTTCCCTTGGCAACTGCTCGACAATAACTTTGAACCTAAAAATACCGGCGATGGATTGCCATCTTATCAAGGGGATTTGTTTTTGTATACTCAATCATTAATTAAATTGCGTAAAGAGCATGCTGCTTTGCGTTATGGCATGATGATTACACTCTGGGTTGATGTTCATGTGTATGCTTTTGCACGCTATCATCGGAATAATCTGGTAATTACGATCATAAATAATGGTTATCTGGATATGGACGAAGCGCTGATTGTGCCTTTGAAAAAATATGGCGACCAAGAAAAAAACAATCAGTTATTACCCGACAGAATTATGGATATGATTGATAAATATGGGCTTGTTGAGTATAAGGCACAATATCTGCTCCTAAAGCGCGAAAACGATTCGCTTAGTTTTTTGGTACCAGGTAAAACGGCCCATTTTTATGTCTTGAATCAATAATGATCTGTTTACTTGACGGTAAATTATTTTTTATAAAATAAAGGATAATCGAATCTAAATTCATTTATTTTGATTAATTTGTAGCTGTTTCTGCAAATGATTTAGCAGACTGAGGATGAAAATGTTTCACATAAAAAAAAATGAAAATGATTGATCAATTACTTAGTTCAGTAAAAGGCATGGTGGGCGAACAACTAGCAGGGAAAGTTAATTTCGACCAAACTCAGTTGGAAAAAACAATGGAAGTTACCAAGGAATCGGTCTTAGGCGGATTAAAAAAAGAAGCTTTGGGCGGAAATGTATCTGGTATTCTTAATCTTTTTAACGGAAAAGATGTGGCCAATAACGAAAATCCTATTGTAAGTTCAGTTTCCAACATGTTTGTGGTGAAGGCTATTGAAAAATTGGGCGTTAATGCCGAAACCGCAATGTCGCTTAGCAATACTGTGGTGCCTTTGGTAATGCAAAAATTTGCCAGCAAAGACGAAACAGGCGAAGCCAAAAGCGAGCTTGAATTGATGGATTTAATTGGATTTAGCGCCGATAGCGATATGAAAGAGCTTGTTTCGGGTTATCTGAAAAAAGGTACCGACTTATTGGGCGGCTTGGGAGGATTATTTAAATAATTGTTTTTTTTTGAAAGGCGACAAGCGGTATTTTTCTTGTGGCCATCTCATCTTTTGGCATTTGATATACCTTGGCAGATTTTCAGTCTGTCAAGGTTTTTTAGGTTTTCAAAATAATTATGCAGTTTTGTTGGCCTATCATTTACTAAAGTTTCGCAGTTGTAAATAACTGAGCTACAAATATAAAATTTCTGAAACAAAATAGCTAACAAAACCTGATGGTATTGATATTGAGTAAGATACAAACATGATTACCATACTGCCAAATTATGCCACATTATCATCTTGTTGTTGAAGCAATATCATTATTGCCCACAACTTTTGATTATTCGGATGTTCTGATATTATTTTTTGAATCACATCATCAATATCTATGTCAAACAATTCAAGTAATGTGTTGATTATTTCAAAAAATAAGCCCCATAGTTTATCCCATAGATTCAATTTGCGTAGTTGCCGGTTTTCCTGTCTAAAAAGTGCCCCAAATGATTCGTAATCATCAAATCGCTTTTTAAAATTAAGTAACATATATGAGTTCAGTCTAAAAAGATTGAAAAAATGATTATACCCCTGCCAGCGTTTTCTTAATTGACTTATAAACTGTTTAGTACAGTTACAGCATTTTATAAAAATCAACGCTGGCAGGGTTTTTAGACTCAGCCCGCATGTATTACCTCGCTATTTCGACTGCTGGTTTCTTGTCCGAATCGGGCATTTTTTTCAAGGATTACCACATCGGCAAAAGTTTTTGATAATTCACAAGCCAAAGCAAGTCCAATTACTCCGGCACCTACTATACTAATCTGAAAATCGGCCATTTTGTCCAAGCATTTTTATCAAAATCAAAATTATAAATAATTAGGATAAATATTGATAAAAATATCATAAGGTATTTTATTGTCTTGGCTGATATTGATTTGCGTAGAAAAGGCTAATGAGCATAAATAATAAACTGATGGCGGCAAAACCCCAAACAAGGACAGGCGAGATGCTCCATTGACCTAAGCCTGTGCTTAGGAATTCGAAGAAATGGGTAAGCCTGAATTTGGCCGGGAGAATATATTTTGGCGTACTAAAGATGCCATAAACGAAGATGGCAATGAAAACACCCATTATTATAAACCAGCCATGCTTGCTTACTAGTGGCTCATAATGAAGCTGTTTTTCTTTGGCAGCCAAAATTTCTATTTTTTTTATGGTGTTGAGAGTAAAATGCTCCGATGGCGAAAGCAAGTTATTCTTACCAAGGCTGTCATTTAATAGATTATCAATGGAGCTATGCTGATTATTCATAATAGTCAAATTTAATAAATTGTGATGAATTTTCCAGTTGTTTCTGAAGAAAATTTCTGCTGCGATGCAGTTTTACTTTGGCGTTGTTCTCTGTAATGCCAACTACAGAAGCAATTTCTTTGAGCGATAGTTCATCAAAATAAAACAAAGAAACGATAAAACGCTCTTCTTCGGGGAGTAATAGTAATAGTTTCTGAACAAAAGCTTGTTGTTCGGTTTGCACAATATTTTCATCAATAGCTTTCATGTAGGAATTTTGCGTTTCAATGGCCACATTTTCATGTTTCTTCTTTCGATTTTCGTCTGCTTTAAGCCTGTCTACAGAAATATGGTAGCATATTTTGTAAAGCCAGGTTGAGAATTTGGCTTTTCCCTGAAATTGCTTCATAGATTTGAATGCCTGAATAAATACATCCTGTGCCGCCTCTTCTGCTTCTTCGCGTTGTTGCAAAATACGCATGGCCAGAGTAAAAACCCTGGCTTTATGCAGGTTTATTAGCTTTTCGAAAGCTTTCAAATCTCCTTTTTGCGACTGTGCTATGTATATTTGTTCTTGTTTGTCCATTTCTAATTATATGACTGATGTTTTGCAGGATTGGTTACAAAATCCAATTAAATAAATCACCACTGTCCGATTAAAAGTTTGAGATTCCTAGCAATGCTCGGAATGACAAGCCCTTTTCCTATTTGTAACTAACTGATTGTCATGTCGAACGCAGTGTGGAATCTTTAAAAGTAAATGGTTTTTTTATTTAGTCGGACAATAGAGTAAAAAAATATAAAAACTTTTTTATTGAATTTTGTAACCTAAGATAATAAATAAGGGTCAAATATTTAGAAACAATAAAATTTTAGAAAATGGAACCAATAATTGTATTTGTGAGCATGTTTTTGATGATTTTCGGTATTTCGTATTTATATCTTACTACCCGCAACAAAGAGCGCTTAGCCTTAATAGAGCGCGATAAGGATGTAAGTATTTTTATGAAAACCAATTCAGGAAAAACGCCAGCTATTTGGAAAATTATTTTGATTACGCTGGGTATGTTATCAATCGGTATCGGACTCGGTGTGTTAACGGGTAGCTTGCTTACTATGGCAGGTATGGAGGAAGATATGGCTTTCCCATCGGCTGTTTTTCTTACCGCCGGAACGGCTTTATTGCTTAGCTATTTCCTGATTAGAAAAATGGACAGAGAATCTTTGTAGTAATATTCGTTAAGCGTTTTGATTATTCGATTTTGAAAGATCCGGTTACTAAGCGTGGCCGGATTTTTTTGCCTGAGACTTTTCAGTTATAGGGCAATATTGTGGCGTAAAGCTTAAAATTTCCACAAAAAATTGTATCTTTCGCTTTTAAAAGCGCAAAATCATGTCGATAGAGATAAGGGAGCTAAGCAAACATTATGGTATGCAAAAGGCGCTCGATAAAGTAGATTTTAGTATACAACCAGGCGAGATAGTTGGATTTCTTGGACCAAATGGTGCCGGAAAATCAACATTGATGAAAATAATCTGCGGCTATATTCCGCCAACGGAGGGCACTGTTTTTGTAAATGGCTTGGATGTACGTAAAAAACCTTTGGAAGTACAAAAACTGATTGGTTATCTTCCGGAGCATAATCCCTTGTATAATGAACTTTACATAAAAGAATCTCTTGCATTTGCTGCCCGTATTCATGGCATTCGGAGAAATATTCCTTCTTTGGTTTCAGAAATGATCAGGCTTGTTGGGTTAGAGCGTGAGCAACACAAAAAAATTGGTGCTTTATCAAAAGGTTACAGACAAAGGGTAGGGCTTGCACAAGCCTTGATACATCAACCCGGTATATTAATTCTTGATGAGCCCACTACGGGCTTGGATCCCAATCAGATTATTGAAATAAGGGATTTAATAAAGCAATTGGGGAAGGAAAAAACAGTAATGCTTTCCACGCACATTATGCAGGAGGTTGAGGCTGTGGCAGCAAAAGTAATAATTATAAATAAAGGTAAATTGGTGGCCAACGATTCTACCCGCAATATGCAGCAAAGCCATAATAAACAAATAATTACTTTGGAGCTAAACAAAACGGCCGATGATGTTGAATTCAGCCATCTGACAGATTTGGTGGAATTGCGCAAAATCTCAGAAATGCAATGGATTTTGGTATTTAGTTCAGAAAAAGATCCCCGTGAAACTATTTTTGATTGGGCAGTAAAGAGGAATTTGGCTGTTTTAACCTTGCTTAGGCATGATAAAACATTAGAAGAAGTGTTTCGCGAGCTTACAAAATAAGGAAATAATGATATTTATTCGCATTAATTGGCTAAAAAAAATTAGGCATAATTTTCTGTATGAAGCAATATCGTTTTTTTGAAGGCAAAATCATAAAAAAATGGGCTGCTTAAAAAAGCAGCCCATTGGATATAATAAGTTCTGATTTCGAATGATTATTCAGCAGCTACTTTGGCAACTAAATTTAATTTAGCTTTGTGCACAAAAGTGTTTAATGCATCAACTTGTCCTTCTTTGGCAAATGCTTTTTCAACCATCACGTTAAAACCGGCTTCGGTTTTTTCGATAGCATAATTCACTTCTACACTGTCTTTGGTCATAGCCATAACTGCAGTTGTGTCAGGAGCTAAAGTAAATGTTCCATCTTCGCAAACAACTTCAGCGTTTAAAACACTGTAAGATCCATCAGCTTTAAAAACAAAGCTCATAGTTTCGAACATTTTGCTTACTTCAGCTTTTAAAGCTTCCGACTGAGCATCAAGAGCAGCTACAGTAGAGTCTAATTTTGCAACAGCAACAGCTTTTGCAGCTCCAACAGCAGTTTTTTCTTTGGCTTTCATTTTTTCAGTAACCATTAAAGAAGAGTCCTGAGCCAATTTAGCTTCTAAATCTGCTTTCACAGTAGATTTGTAAAGTGTAAAATACTCATCCCAGTTTTGCAGCTCCACGCTGTTTACGTTCCAATCTCCATCAACTACAGTTCCTTGTTTGCTGCAACCCATTGCTAAAGCCATAACGGCAATCATCGAAATAAAAATCAGTTTTTTCATTTTCTTGTTTACTTAAAATTGTTTTAAAAGCGGCGCAAATGTATGGCAAGTTTTGCCTCATTATTCTATTTGGCCTGAATTTAGTTATCAACATCTTAAATTACTGTTTAATAATATTTTATGATTTTAAGCTTAAAATTTGTATATTTTTGCTTAAAACTGTTGATAACTTTTGTGGGCATTGTCTATAAAGGCTTGTATTTGGTATCTACGGAAAAATGGTGAATTGAGAACCTTAGCGAATATAAAGATGATGATAATTAGTAAAAGGTAGTCGATTTTACACAGATTATCTTGGCTTGTTCACAAGAATCATTAACTTTGCCACTTGAATAAAAAAAGTAAAAATTTAAATTATGGCATATTTTTTCACTTCAGAATCCGTTTCAGAAGGCCATCCCGACAAAGTAGCCGACCAAATATCGGATGCGCTATTGGACGAATTTTTAAGACAAGATCAGGAGTCGAAGGTAGCTTGCGAAACATTAGTTACCACTGGATTAACTGTACTCTCGGGCGAAGTGCGCACCGAAGCTTGGGTAGATGCTCAAACCATTGCCCGTGAGGTAATAAACAATATTGGCTATACCAAGGCTAGTTATAAATTCGACGGAAATTCGTGTGGCGTTATCTCTGCCATTCACGAGCAATCGCCCGATATAAACAGAGGTGTGGTTCGCAAGTCGGAAGATGAGCAAGGCGCCGGCGACCAAGGAATGATGTTTGGTTATGCAGTTAAAGATACAGAAAATTATATGCCTGTTGCTCTCGATATTGCGCATAAACTGTTGCTTGAATTGGCCGCAATACGTAAAGAAGGGATACAAATGCTTTATTTAGCTCCGGATGCAAAATCGCAAGTTACCTTAGAGTACGACGATAACAATAATCCTTTGCGAATTGATGCCATAGTGGTTTCTACGCAGCACGACGATTTTGTGAAAGCAGGAAACGGTCTTAGTCAGGAACACGCCGATGAGCAAATGTTGAAAATAATATATAACGACGTAAAAAATATACTTATTCCACGTGTAATAGCGTCTTTACCTGTAAAAATTCAGGCATATTTTAAAGATGATTTTCGTTTATTTGTAAATCCCACCGGAAAATTTGTTGTTGGTGGACCACATGGCGATACCGGACTTACCGGACGTAAGATTATCGTGGATACTTACGGAGGTAAAGGGGCGCATGGTGGTGGTGCATTTTCCGGAAAAGACCCATCTAAAGTAGACCGTTCGGCGGCCTATGCTATGCGACACATGGCCAAAAATGCGGTGGCTGCCGGTTTGGCCGAAGAAATTTTGGTCCAAGTAGCTTATGCCATTGGTGTGGCAGAACCAATGGGTATTTATGTTAATACTTATGGAACGGCTAAAGTGGCTTTTTCCGACCGACAAATTGCCGAAAAACTTGCAAAGGTTTTCGATCTTCGTCCGGCCGCACTTATTCGTCGTTTGAAACTAAAAAATCCAATTTATTTACCAACAGCCAGCTACGGTCATTTTGGCCGTAATCCTTATACACAAAAAGTTCCCATGAAAATTAACGGTCAAATGACCGAAAAAGAAATCGAATTCTTTACATGGGAAAAATTAGACTTTGTTGATGCTGTGAAGAAAGAATTTGGCTTATAATAAATATTGTACTGAGCAAAACAAAATAAGCGGCCGAATAAGTGCCGCTTATTTTGTTTTGGGACAGGAAGATAATTTGAAACCACCTTTTTTTACAGGCTATAGACAATTTATTACTATAGCTGATTAATTGATAATAAGCCGTGGATTGCTTATATTGTTCGGGATATATACTTTTGTTTATCATTTAACTATGGAGTTTCGGAACCTGTGCACATAATGATTTATTTTAATACAAATGGTTTTAAGCTATTGCATTGGAAATATATATGTTGCCGTATTTAAATTTTGATTATGCAAGTAGATGAAAAAAAATTAGCAAATTTCCGGAGAATATTCGATTATTTGAGTACATCAAAATCGATGGTGATTACAGCTGGTGCAGGAATAGGAGTTAACAGTGGTTTAGCCGATTATCGAGGTAATGGAGGGCAGTGGGGAACTGTGGAAGCAGAAGCAGGGAAAAGTGTTTTTGATGTTGTAAATCCAAAAATATTTAGTGAGAATCCTCAATATGGCTGGAAATTATTTGCATCAAGGTTAATTGAATACTCAAAAACGAATCCGCATCTTGGATTTCAAATTCTACAAAATTGGATACAACTGTTTAATCTTGATTTTTTTGTTTTAACTTCAAATATTGATAATCAGTTTCAAAAGGCTGGATTTAATGAGGACAAAATAAGAGAATTACATGGTTCAGTTTTTTATTTACAATGCAGTACTCCTTGCACAAATAGCATTTGGAAACACGATATTCAGCTGGATACAATTCTCTTGGATATTGAGCAAGGAAATTACCCGATTTGCCCTAAATGTGGGAAAATTTCACGACCAAATGTTTATATGTTTAGAGATAATACCTATCTATCCGAAATGTCGAATGAGCAAGAGTTTCGTTTTCAGGAGTTTTTAAAGAATAATGGAGATAGTCCAATGATTGTTTTCGAGATAGGGTCTGGGCCTCATGTGCAAAGTATTCGTAAGAAAACCCGAATGTTGGGAATAGAATATAAAGCAAAAATTGTAAGAATTAACACCCAAGATTCAAAAATTAGAGAACCCCATATAGGAATCGCTCAAGGAGCACTCGAGAGTTTAATAGAAATTAATGAATATATTATGCAAGAAATGTCTTTAAAATAGAGATTTGCGAAATAGTTAATGCATAGAAAATTTTATTTAATTCTTTTTCCATCAATTTTAACTGCTTCGTCATTATGGTACAAAATTGATTTTTCGAGTATTCCTTCTTCCGAATAATATCTCCATTCTTTTTCGCGGCGCCCCATGATGTAAAACTCTTCGGCTTTTGGTTTTTCGTTTGGATAATAACTTAAATGCCAACCGTCTGGCTCATCTTGCACAAATTTGCCTTCGTATTTTAGCGTACTGTCAGCGAAGAAATATTTCCAGGTGCCGTCGCGCAGTCCATTATCATATTTTCCTACAATAATAGCTTCGCCCACTTTAAAAAGCCATTCATTGTGTCGCTCGCCCTCAGTATATTCTCCTTGCGCAATAAGCATTCCATTTTGGTCGTATTCAACAGAATTACCTTCGGTAAAGCCACGCAAATATTCATCTTCTCTTCTAAGTTCGCCATTGTCGAAATACCATTTCCATAGGCCTTGTGGCTTTCCGCTTCGATATTCGCCTTTTTGAATTATTTTATTCTGCGCATTGTAAAAAGTCCAAAGACCATTTCGAAGGTTGTTTCGGTATTCTCCTTTGGCAGTTAAATGACCTAAAGAGTCAAATTCCAACCAAAGACCTTGTCGTTGTTCTAGCGTGTCTATCATACCTCGGGCCGAAACAAATCCGGCAGAGCTATACAAAATGGCCGAATCAATTTCTCCTGTCGGTTTGAAATAGGTATGAACGCCTACTTTTTTATTTCCCTGATAGGGGCCTTTACTTTTTAGAGAGCCATCGGCATTAAGCTCTGTTTTAACCTCTACTTTATTTTCGGTATTCTCTGCTTTCTCATTCAAAAGAACACCATTTTTGTATAATTTGGTCTCAATTATTTTTCCTCGCTCATTGTAAAACTTTATTATTCCTTCCAGTAAATTATTTTGATAAAACGCTTCCGATTTGATGGTAAAATCATCGTAAAAAGTTTTCCAAACACCCTGTTTTTGATTCTGAGCATTATATCTGTTGATGTATTCTTTATCGTAAAGCAAATCGTTGTTGTAACGAAGGAGGGTTATTATTTCACCATTTTTATTAAACTCAAAACCCTGTCCTTGTCTTTTTCCGTCTAAATACGGAATAAGCTGATATATTTCGCCGGTAGTGTAATAATAGAATGCATTTCCTTGTTTCTTATCGTCCAGGTAAATTACTTTTTCAATTACATGATTTATGCGCACAGAATCGTCGTAGGCAGCATATCTCAAATACCATCCGTTTTTTTTACCACTATGGTAGCTAATTTTTTCGGTGGTATCGTTGTTTTCTGCAAAAAACACCCAAATGCTGTCGAGCTGAAAATTGGTTCTTTTTCCTACCGATTTTAAATGTCCGTTTGGATAATAAGTCTTCCAATAGCCATCAGGTTGCCCATTTTTCAGGTTTCCTTCTGATGCAATTTGTCCGCCCTGATAGCGAAAAATAGAATTTCCATTGGGATTTACTTCGTTTTGACCCATCAATAAGGAGGTCATTATCAGAGTGAGGAAAAGGGATATGCCAAATTTTTTCATCTAATGATTATTTTTCACAATTACAAAGATAATGGAAGATGCTAGAAGAAAAAAATACTATGGTGTGATGATTTTAGAAAACCAAAAAAAATGAAAACGACTACTCATAATTGAGTAGTCGTTAAATAATGTTATACCTTATAACTAGTTTTTTCGCCAGTCTATTTCTTCAGCTGGTTTGTTTTGCATAATGATGTCAATTTTGTTCATCACTTCGTGGTTTAATTTACTTACTTGATTCATGGCTTTCATGTTTTGGGTAACTTGTTCCACTTTTGATGCACCAGTTATTACTGTGCTTACATTTGGATTTTTGAGGCACCAAGCCAGACCTAATTCGGGTAAACTCATATTTAGGTTATCGGCCAAATCGCGCAATTGCAAGACTTGTTTTATTTTTTGCTCTTTATCATCCTTTTCGAAACGGGCTTTTAGCCAGCTATATTCAGCTAAATCGAGTCTGCTGCCACGCGGAATGCCATCGGTATATTTGCCCGTAAGCCATCCGCTGGCTAAGGGACTCCAAATGGTGGTACCCATACCATATTCCTTAAATAATTGAAGGTATTCTTTTTCCATGGTGTTGCGATGGAATAAATTGTATTGAGGTTGCTCCATTAAAGGGGCAATAAGATGTTCGCGCCTTGCTATCAAGTGTGCTTCCATAATCTGTGTCGCACTCCATTCGCTAGTTCCCCAATAAAAAGTTTTGCCCTGTTGAATAAGAATATTCATGGCTCTCACAACTTCTTCCATAGGTGTAAACATATCGGGTCTATGACAAAAAAGCAAATCAACATATTCTAGTTGAAGACGCTTTAGCGAGGCATTTGTGCCTTCAATAATATGTTTGTGCGATAAACCGGTATCGTTTGGTCCTTTGCCTCCCCAAAATATTTTTGTAGAAATAACCAAATCTGAACGTTTCCAAGCTGCACGTTTTAAAACCTTACCCATAATTATTTCTGCTTCTCCGTTTGCATAAGCTTCGGCGTTATCAAAAAAGTTCACGCCACTGTCGTAAGCATTTTTCATTAACTCATAAGCCAGATTTTCGTCTGCCTGAGTATGAAAAGTAACCCAGGCACCGTAAGATAGTGCCGATACTTTTAGTCCAGATTTTCCTAAAAATCTATATTCCATGATAATTTGTTTTATTTGCTGATTATAATACTGCAAGATAGCAAAAAGCTTATGTATTTCGCAAAGAAAAATTGCCTGATGATATTCTTTTTTTTTCCAGACCAGAGTAATCATCGCTTGCTCAAAGCTACTAAAAAGTATAAAAAAAAGGAGGAATTCGCTTTTCAAATAATATATTACCAAGCAGTAAAAAGTATCCAAATAGTTTTTAAAATATATTTCCTGCCTGCTTTTCACGACCATTAATAATTCCAGCTATTTTTTTCTATTGTTTTTAGCATCAAATTTTTATACTGATAAAATTTGATACAATAAACCTATTATCTTTAACATCCGGGGTAATTTGAATCAGAAAAAGTGATATAAGGTTTAGATTTTTTAAAAGAAAAACAACGATGCAATGAAAAGATAATATGTTGAATTACTGACAATATATAATACAAACTGTGTATTTAAGTATATGTATAAATAAAATAAATAACTAAAGAAGCGCATATTCTCATAAAAATGCATAACTTTATCTAAAAATAAGAATTTTATGCTGTCTGAAGATAAATCAGGAAAATTACAAATGCATAAAGCTGCGGTCTTGTATCGTTTGATACTGATAAGTTTTGCACTACTACTAGTTTTTAGCTCAATAGTTATGCTTCTGGCCTTGGATATGTATCTGGTTCCTTTGGGATTCTTGCTCTCTTCGCCAATTCTTTTATTAAGTGTTTGGTTTCTTAAACAAAAAAGAGCGTTATTGTCAGTTCATATTATTACGCAAATTTTTCCGGTAATATTTGTTGTATTGTCGGTAGTAAGTAAAATGCATAACGAAGGAACAAGCCTGATTTTTTACATTGCTCCCCGTTTTGGTATACTCGTAACTATTTTGTTGCCATTTCTTATACTAGGTACCCAAAATCATAAACAATTATTTTATGCCACAGTGCCAGCGATTTTTTGGTTTTTTATGTTTGATGCAGTTCACTCTATGGCAGGTATAAAACAGAGCATTAGTTTTTCGCAGACAGACTATCCATTTGTAGTTGCAGGCTCCTTAATAATGTTGATACTTGCTGTACTTATAATTTATCTCTTGCAAAATGTGAACGAAAAGTATGAAGCGCTTATAATAAAACAACGCGACGATTTGCAGCAGGCTCAGCAAAAGATAAGTGATAGCATAGCTTATGCCAGTCGTATTCAGGCATCTTTGCTTATGGGTGAAAATATTCTGGAAAAGCAATTTGCAGATTATTTCTTAATCTTTCAACCCAGAGATGTAGTTAGTGGTGACTTTTTCTGGATTCGACAAAAAGATAACAAAACATTTTGTATGGCGGCAGATTGCACAGGTCATGGTGTACCAGGCGCTTTTGTTAGTATGCTGGGAATTGCTTATCTTAACGAAATACAGAATATGGAGAATTTGTCTGCCGCAAGTGTACTTGAAATATTACGACAAAAAATTAAAATAAGTTTTGCTCAGAATAAGGAAGGCC
Organism: Acetofilamentum sp.; assembly: GCA_020720625.1. Lineage (GTDB taxonomy): Bacteria > Bacteroidota > Bacteroidia > Bacteroidales > DYOH01 > DYOH01. The sequence goes on from DYOH01000012.1 coordinate 28,236, forward strand.
GATATAGGCAGGATGGTATGGATGCCGCTTTTTGTATTATCGACCATCAAAACTGGCAGATAAATTATTCGGGTGCTCATAATCCTATTTTTGTGGTGGAAAAACAAAATCAACTCACAGAATATAAGTCAGTACCCAATACAATTGGTTTTAATGCCAAAGAAATAGCTTTTAAAGATGTATATATTCCCATGCAATCGGGCGATAAACTTTTTATGTTTTCCGATGGTTATGGTGATCAATTAGGCGGACAAAAGAATAGAAAAATTACCAAGCACCAATTGTCACAGCTCATACACCAAAACTCCGGAGAATCATTTTTTTCTCTGAAGAATATTTTGATTGATTATTGGCAAAAATGGAAAGCCGAAAAAAGTCAAACAGACGATATTTTAGTTCTTGGTGTAGAAATAAAATAATGTGAGCGTCTTTTATTCGTATGGCTTTTTCTATACCGCGTAATCAGCAATCAGGTTTTCTGTTTCTTCTTTTTTGCCGCAGGGAAAAGCACATTATTTAAAATTAATCGATAACCAGCAGAATTAGGATGTAGATTTAAATCAGTAGGCGGATCGCTTACAAAATGCTGATAATCTTCGGGGTCGTGGCCACCATAGAAAGTCCAGGTACCTTTTCCAAGTTCACCATGAATGTATCTGGCTTCGCTTGCAGCTTTATTCTCTCCCATAATCAGCACATTGGGTTTTATAGTTTTTTTATTGAAAGATGTGGTTTGGCCCATAAATCCGCTCACCAGACTAGTATGGTTCTGACAAAGCATTGTAGGCACCGGATCCCATTTGGCCGAAAATTCAAATAACGAAAAATAATCGTTTTCGGCTTGTAATGTCCTGGTTGAAGTGGCATCAATATCAGAAAACTCGTAAACGGCAGGGTCTAAGCTAATTTTAAAATTCGTAAAAGCAAAAGTTTTAGAATAATCGAGTTTTTCATTTGCGCCCGGATCAGCAGGGTCTCCATCGAACATGCTTTGGCAAATATCTACTCCTTCGGCAGCCAGAGCTATGTCTATGCTGTCGGTGGCAGAACACATGGCAAACAGAAATCCGCCCCTGAATACGAATTCTTTGATGGTTTTTGCCACAAAAAGTTTTAATTGCGACACTTTTGCGAAACCCAATTTCATGGCCACCGATTCGGCCTCTTTTTGGTTAGCAACATACCAGGGTGCTCCCCTGTAGCTTATCCAGAATTTTCCGTATTGTCCGGTAAAATCTTCATGGTGAAGATGCAACCAGTCGTATTCAGCTAATTTTCCGGCAACTATTTCCTCGTCGTAAATAATGTCGTAAGGAATTTCGGCATAAGAGAGCGCCAGAGTTACAGCATCGTCCCAAGGCTGCTTATTTTTGGGGCTATAAACGGCAATTCGCGGCGCTTTTTCAAGTTTCACGGCATCCATATTAACTTCGGGCCTGGAAATGTCGTTTAAAATGGCACTAGCCTGCCCATCGGCAATGGTTTTATATTTTACTCCTCTAATCAAACATTCATTTTCAACTTCTTTGGTAAAAGCGGTTAAAAAACTTCCGCCTTCGTAATTGAGAAGCCACTGCACCGATCCTCCACTTTCAAGAATCCAATAGGAAATTCCGTAAGCTTTTAAGTGATCGGTTTGATCTTCGTTCATAGGAATTAAAATGAAGGCAGCCCAAATACTCTTTTTGATGATAAGAAAGAAAAATAGGAGAAATATTTTTTTCATTTGCATCTGAATTTCGATTTAAATAATTACACGCATGTACAAGCTTTTCTAAATATTTGTTTCAATTTAAATACTCAATAGTACAAACGATAAAGTTAATAAAAAATTAAACACTTGAAAAATTAACCTTAATTTTGTTAGGGAGTATTATTTTCTTATCTTTACGAAATACCGCAAAATGTTGCAAACCATGAAAAAAACACAATTAATAAGCCATAAGGGCTTGCAGATATATTATAGCGATTTTTCTAATTTGAAAGAATTAGCCGATTTTGATGATGCAATCAATGAAGTTAATAGCTACATTAGGAGTCAGCCGCAAAATTCGATTTACACATTAACCAATTTTAGCAAAACTTTTTTCAATAGTACAATTACAAAAAAAATATCCGATATGGCAGCCGGAAACAAGCCTTTTGTTAAAACCAATGCTGTTATTGGACTTGGTGGCCTAACGAAAATTGTGTTTGATGGAATAATACGTGTTACCGGAAGAGATTCTAAAAGCTTTAATACCATAGAAGAAGCTAAGGAGTATCTTTACGAACGCTCTATAAAAGGCTAAAATGAGTATTTCATTCAATTGTATGAAATGCTCATACCCTAATTTGGCGCTTTAAATTTATATCACTGCAAATCAATAAAAAAAACAAAAAGAATACAGATTAAGTGTGAATTAACAAGCTAATTTTTTGCATAATCAATAGAATTTATTAATTTTGCACCATCAAAAAAAGAAAACAAGCGTAAGGGGACAGCAGTCCCCTTCTTTATTAAATGTTTATGTTGAACAAAAAAGAACTCGAAATTCAAATTGAAAATTTACTTATCGGAAGCGATAAGTTTTTAGTAGACTTAAAGCTAAGTACATCAAATGTAATTCAGGTTTTTTTGGATGGAGATAAAGGGGTTACAATAGACGATTGCGTGGAATTTAGCCGCTTGCTAGAGGAAAATATCGACAGGGAAAAAGAAGATTTCGAGTTACAGGTTTCATCAGCAGGTATTGATGCACCGCTAAGAAATATACGTCAGTTTATAAAAAATATTGGAAGAAGCATTATGCTCAGAACTTCCGATGGGATTGAGTTAAAGGGGATTATTCGCAGCGCCGGGAACAACGAAATTGTGGTGGAAAACACATTTACACAAAAAAAACCACAATCAAAGAAAAAAGAAGAAATTACTGAACAAGTAAAATTGGAAATACAAAATATTTTATCAGCAAAAATTATAATTAGCTTTTAATACCATAATTCGATGGAAAATATAAATCTTATTGACACCTTTTCGGAATTTAAAGATACCAAGAATATTGACAGGCCAACAATGATGGCAATACTTGAAGATGTTTTCAGATCAATGCTTGTTAAGAAATATGGCACTGCCGATAATTGCAGTATTATCATAAATATTGATAAAGGTGACTTTGAAATATTGCGTTATCGTGAGGTGGTCGAAGATGATGAGCTCGAAGATGAAGGGAAACAGATAAAACTAAGCGATGCCCAAAAAATTGACGAAGATTATGAAGTTGGCGAAGAAGTGGCAGACGAAATAAAACTTGGCGATTTTGGACGAAGAGCTATTTTATCGCTTCGTCAGAATCTTAGCTCAAGAATTGCCGAACTGGAGAAGGACAATCTTTACAATAAGTATAAAGATCGTGTTGGCCAGATAATGACGGGCGATGTGTATCAAGTATGGAAACGCGAAATTTTGGTACTTGATGATGAAGGAAATGAGCTAATTCTTCCAAAAAAGGAGCAAATTCCAAGTGATTATTTTCATAAAGGCGATACCATTAGGGCAATTGTGCTGGAAGTTAGTTTGCGCAATAACAATCCTCAGATTATTTTATCGCGCACTTCAAATGTATTTTTGGAAAGATTGTTCGAACTTGAGGTTCCCGAGATTTTTGATGGATTAATCACCATCAAAAATATTGTACGTATGCCCGGTGAAAGAGCCAAAGTTGCTGTAGAGTCATACGACGATAGAATAGACCCTGTGGGCGCTTGTGTAGGAATGAAAGGACATCGTATTAGTGGTATTGTTCGGGAACTTAGAAACGAGAACATTGATGTAATAAATTTTACCAACAATATAGAATTGTATATTCGCAGAGCACTTAGTCCCGCGAAAATTACGGAGGTAAAGATTTTCGAGTCTGAAAAACGTGCCGATGTGTACCTCGAGCCCATAGAAGTTTCTAAAGCCATCGGAAAAAGTGGATATAATATAAAATTGGCCATGCAATTAACGGGATATAATATAGAAGTATTCCGGAATAAATCTGAAGAAGACGAAGAAGACGTTGATTTGTCTGAATTTTCTGATGAAATTGAGCCATGGATTATTGAAGAACTCAATAGAATTGGTTGCGATACTGCGAAAAGTGTATTAGCTTTGTCGGCCAAGGAGCTCGAAGAGAGAACAGATTTAGAAGAAGAAACAATTCAGGAGATAATTCAAATTTTGCAAAACGAATTTGAGCAATAAGAAGCTTATACTTAACTTTGCATCGTATTTAGATAATTTAGGTTTATGTCAGATAGCGGAAAAAAAAGACTTAGTAAATTAGCCAGTGAACTCAATGTGGGAATTAGTACCATTGTAGAGTTTCTGCAAAAAAAAGGGCTCAACATCGATACCAATCCAAACAACAAAGTGGAGGTTGAGTATGTTGATTTGCTCTACAAGCAATATAAAGCAGATTTAAACCTCAAGAAAGAAACCGAAAAGATTTCGGAGCTACGTAAAACCAAAAAGAAAAACGTTTCTCTCAGAGCTAGTGACGAAGATGATGAGGAATTTGAAGAAGATGAAGAGGAATTCGAAGACGAAAAAGAATCAAACGAAAAAGTTCTTCTAATTAAAGACAGAACGAACAATATTTCTGATGATAAAAAAATCGAAAAGCCCAAGGAAGTTAAAAAGGAAGAGGTTTTTACTGAAGAAAAAAGCGTAATTGAAGGTCCGAAAATTCTTGGAAAAATTGAACTGGAAGAGCCTAAAAAAGAAGAAAAGATTATTGAAGATGTTGTTCCGGAAGTGGTTATGGAAATAATCACCGAAGTGCAAAATAATAACGATGCAATTATTGATGTAGAACCTATAAAAGAAGAGAACATAGAAACCTTAGAGAAAACTTTCGAAAAGAAAGACAAAAAAGTGGCCGAGAAGAAAGAAGTTGTGCTTCTGAAAAAAGAAGAGGCAGAAAAACAACCGCTTGTGCCCGAGAAAAAGAAATTAGTGTTGCGAAAGAAGGGCGATGCAGATTATCAAAGTAATCAGCAAAATCAAAAACCGGAGCATAAGAAGCATTTTCTGGACAAAAAGGACCACAAGAAAGAAGACAAAAGAGATGATAAAAATGCGGGTAATAAAATTCGGGTTGTTGAACCAACCGAAATTTTTCGTACCAAGATTGATCAACTCTCCGGACCCACTGTTGTTGGAAAAATTGAACTCTCTGATTTTGAAAACAGGAAAGAGCAAGAGAAGCGCAATAAAAAGAAGAAGCGTAAACGCATTAAAAAAGACGCTGTTAATATCGAAGGATTTAATGATTCTCCAAAGAAATTAGTGAAATTTCACGAAAAAGAAATGGAGGAAAAACCGGCAAAAGATCATAAGAAGGATAAAAAGCAGGTGGTTATCAAAGATGCCGGCAGCGATAAAAACCTGAAACAGGTTAAAAAGAAACTTGTTAAACAAGATCCACTTCTTAAACAGGATGTAAGCGACGAAGATGTATTTAAAAAAGTTAAAGAAACACTTGCACGCTTGCAATCAAAAGGTAAAACCAAATCATCGAAATTCCGTCGTCAGAAACGTGATAATATTGAGAAAAAGCATCAGGAAGAGCTTTTAAAGCAGGAGGAAGATCGCAAGATTTTGCGCATAACCGAGTTTATTCCTGTAAGCGAATTGGCGCATTTAATGGATGTGCAGGTAAACGAGGTAATATCTGCTTGTATGAGTTTGGGAGCTATGGTTAGTATTAATCAGCGTTTAGAAGCCGATTTACTGCAGCTTGTTGCCGAAGAGTTCGACTTTAAAGTGGAATTTATTAGTGTTGATGCAAAAGATGATGTGCATAACGAAGTAGATAAGGAAGAAGATATGAGACCTCGTCCGCCGATCGTTACTGTTATGGGGCACGTAGACCACGGTAAAACATCATTCCTCGATTACTTAAGAAAAACCAACGTTATAGCCGGTGAAGCCGGTGGTATAACCCAACATATTGGAGCCTACAGAGTTAGTTTACCAAATTCGAAAGAAATTACATTCCTGGATACTCCGGGGCACGAAGCTTTTACGGCCATGCGTGCACGTGGAACTCAGGTTACCGATATTGCCATAATTGTAATTGCCGCCGACGATAGCATAATGCCGCAAACCAATGAGGCAATTAGTCATGCTCAGGCTGCCGGCGTTCCAATTATATTTGCTATTACCAAAGTAGATAAACCAAGTGCTAATCCCGACAAAATAAAAGAGCAACTGGCTGCCAAAAATCTGTTGATTGAAGAATGGGGAGGAAAATACGGTTCTGCCGATATTTCTTCTAAAACTGGTAAGGGTATTGATGAGCTTCTCGAGAGAATATTGCTCGAAGCAGAGATGCTCGAATTAAAAGCAAATCCTTCAAGAAAAGCCATTGGTACAGTTATTGAATCTGCGCTTGATAAAGGTAGAGGCTATGTTGCAACAGTGCTTGTTTCTACAGGCAATTTAAAAAATGGCGATGTAATTCTTGCCGGACAATACCATGGAAAGGTAAAAGCCATGTTCAACGAGAGAGGTCAAAAGGTTGCTGAAGCAGGTCCTTCGCATCCGGTGTTAATTCTAGGATTAAATGGTGCTCCGGGAGCTGGCGATAAATTTAATGCTCTTGAAGACGAAAGAGATGCGCGCGAAATAGCTGCCAAAAGAGAACAAATCATTCGCGAGTTAGGTCAGAGAAGCAGCAGACATATTACGCTCGATGAAATCGGACGACGAATTGCCGTTGGTAACTTTAAAGAGCTGAATGTGATAATTAAAGGTGATGTTGATGGTTCTATTGAGGCCTTAGCAGATTCCTTAATCAAACTTTCTACCGAAGAAATTCAGGTTAACGTTATTCATAAGGCAGTAGGTCAGATTGCAGAAAGTGATGTAAATCTTGCATCCGCATCCGATGCCGTAATTATTGGTTTCCAAGTGCGACCATCTTCAGCTGCCAGAAGATTGGCAGAAAAAGAAGGTATCGAAATTAGGCTATATTCAATAATCTACGATGCCATAGAAGAACTCAAGAGTGCTATGGAAGGCATGTTATCGCCGGAAATCAGGGAAGAAATTATAGGTTCGATGGATGTTCGCGAAACATTTAAAATTACAAAAGTAGGTACTGTGGCCGGATGTTTGGTTACCGAAGGTAAGGTGCTAAGAGATGCTAAAGTGCGTATTATTCGCGATGGCATTGTGATATATACTGGTAATTTAGGTTCGCTTAAACGATACAAAGACGATGTAAAAGAAGTTAGAAGCGGTACCGAATGTGGACTTAATATTGATCGATACAACGATATTAAAGTGGGAGATACCATTGAAGCCTTCCAGGAATTTGAAGTGAAGAAAAAGCTTTAATTACAAGTCATAAATTATTCAATCTAAAACTTTATCTGACATTAAGTGGCAGATAAAGTTTTTTTTATTTAATTTTGATTCAGGCTCTTTTTAAAATTTGATTCAGTTTATATAGCAATACCAATTATATTTAAAGTATAGTATAATCTATAGTTTAAATATATAATGGTTAATGTGGGTTAATACTTGATTATATTGTGTTACGCTCTTTTTTTGCAACTCCTTATGAGGAAAGTAAAATCGGTATAAAATGCAATTTGAATCATATTTTTTGTAAATCAAGATAAGTGTTCCTAATATAGTTGGATAAAGCAGTAAATAAAGCAAGGAGATGGATTTAGACATACATTCACCACAAGGTGGAAAACAAGACGAAGAGTTTGAGAGGAAACTTCGTCCGGCACATTTTGAAGATTTTCAGGGACAAGCAAAGGTACTCGAGAATCTAAAAATATTTGTTCAGGCGGCTAAAATGCGCAAGGAAGCCCTGGATCATGTGCTTTTACACGGCCCTCCCGGACTTGGCAAAACCACTCTATCGAACATCATTGCCAACGAACTGGGTGTGAACATGAAACTTACTTCGGGACCAGTGCTCGACAAACCCGGCGATTTGGCCGGTTTACTTACTAATCTTGATGAACACGATGTGTTGTTTATCGACGAAATTCATAGACTAAGCCCCGTGGTCGAAGAATATCTCTATTCGGCAATGGAAGATTATCGCATCGATATCATGCTTGACAAAGGCCCAAGTGCACGAAGTATTCAGCTAACGCTTAATCCGTTTACCCTCATTGGTGCAACTACCCGAAGCGGTTTGCTCACAAGTCCGCTCAGGGCGCGTTTTGGAATTAATGCACATCTGGAGTACTATGATTTAGATATTTTAACCGGCATTATTCAGCGTTCGGCCTACATCCTAAAAGTGCCTATTCTGGAAGCCGCAGCCATAGAGATTGCCCGTAGAAGTAGGGGAACACCGCGTATTGCCAATGCATTGCTTAGAAGAGTAAGAGATTTTGCACAAGTTAAAGGTAGCGGAAAAATCGATAGCGAAATAACGCATTTTGCGCTTGATGCCCTTAATATTGACAAACGAGGGCTTGATCAAATGGATAATAAAATTCTGCTCACCATTATAGATAAGTTTAAAGGTGGGCCCGTTGGAGTAAATACCATTGCAACTGCCGTTGGTGAAGATGGAGGAACCATTGAAGAGGTTTACGAGCCATATCTGATCAAAGAAGGCTTTATTAATCGTACTCCACGTGGGAGAGAAGTTACCGATTTGGCTTATAAACATTTGGGTAAAATAAGATATAATGATATTCAGCAGCGACTTTTCGACGAATAATGTTTCGGCAAAAATACTAACTCTTTTTTTATTGGTTTGAATAGCGGTATCCTATAAAACTTAAACAATAAAACCCGAATATATTTCGGGTTTTATTGTTTTTAATCTGAGCGCTATTTTTTCAGGTAATGTTTCATCATTTTAGCAATATATTTTCCTATCACATCAAATTCTATGTTTACAATTGTACCCACTTTAAAAGTATGAAAATTGGTTATTTCGTATGTAAATGGAATAATTGCTACCTGAAAGGAGTTTTCTCTGGAATTAACCACCGTTAAACTAACACCGTTTACAGAAACCGAACCTTTTTCCACAGTGATATAATCTTCCTGAGCCGGAATATAATCAAAAGTATAGTACCAGCTGCCATCTGCTTCTTCTACTTTTGAACAAACAGCTGTTTGATCAACATGTCCTTGCACAATATGTCCGTCGAGCAAACTATCCGGGCGCATACTTCTTTCAACATTTACTTTATCGCTAAGCTGCAAATTACCAAGGTTGCTTTTCTCGAGGGTTTCTTTAATGGCCGTAACGGTGTAATTATTATTGCTTATGTCGACCACAGTAAGACAAACACCATTGTGAGAAACACTTTGGTCAATTTTTAATTCATTCACAAACGAACACGACATAGTGATGTGCAAATTACCTTGTTCTTGCCTTAATGCTACTACTTTAGCAGCTTCTTCTACAATTCCTGAAAACATTTTATGCTGATTTATTATTTGTCTCTAAAGTACTATTTTAAACTAAGTTTCGAATATTAAAACATGCTAAAACTTTTAACTACGAACTTACTAATATTCCATCATCGGACGCCATACAAAATCGCGGTATTTTTCTCTGTCGAAGCGCTGAGTATCTGCTACCGATGTAATCTCTTCTGTAGTATAAGAAACTTGTTCGAGGAAAGAGATTGCCCTTCGAACGCCTTCGCCCATATTGATAAATACAGTTTGTTCGTTGTCGATGGCCTTGTTTTTTAGAGCTTCGAAAAAGCCCAAAATGGCAGCTGCCGATGCCGGCCCAATTTTTACTGCTTTTTCGTAAGCCACCAAACGTGCAACTTCTATTGTTGTTTCTTCATTAATGGCAAAATACTCTCCATTTGTGCGTTTTACCAGACGTGCCAGATGAGGGTATAATCCCGGATTACCTGTGGCAATAGTGGGAATAAAAACTTTGGGGTTTTCGTAAATAGGGTATTCATTTTCCCATCCTTCGGGAAAACCTTTGGCTTTGGCATTATTCCAAGCATCCACCTGTGGGGCACAATAATGTCCCTGAATAAAAATCATTTTAGGCATTTTTCCCAAAATGCCGGTATCTCCAAAATCGTGGAATGCCTTCTCGATGGCCAGAGGAGCAGTTCCGCCACTAACAGCCTGGATATAAACATCGGGCATTTTGCCTAATTGCCGCAAAATCTCAAAGGCCGATGTTTTTTTGGATTCCAAACGGAGTGGGTCTAAATTTCCTAATGAAATTAGTATTCCGTGTTTTTTTGCATAATCGGCAGCTACCTTTTTGGCATAAGCATAATCGCCTTTTACTATATATACTTTTTGTCCTAATGACCCTATATGAACAAAGTTTTCGTGCAAAGCATCCTGCGGAACAAAGATAGATGCCGAAATACCTGCTTTGGCAAGATATTGTGCAACAGAATTGGCTGTATTTCCGGTACTGGCCACAACGTATTCTTTTATACCTTGTTCTTTTAAAACACTGGCAATTAGCGTACCTCCTTTATCTTTGAATGTTCCGGTGGCCGGACTGTAATCATTGCGGTTTACATATACTTTTAGGTTAAGACCATGTTTTTCCTTTGCAAATTTTTCGAGAAAGCTCCACTGCTGTATTGGTGATACTCCTTCACCGTCGGAAACAATATTTTCCGGATTTTCAAGAGGCAGAAAATCAAAATAATGCCATAAACTATCTGGCTTTGTTTTCTGGGCAATGAGCTCTTTCAGTTTTTGCTTATCCGTATTGTAAACTGTATAGATATTGCTTTTTCCGCATTTTGGGCATTTTTGCCCTTCGGCAAACCATTCTTTAAAACCTGGAATGTGGTTTCCGCAAGATCGACATTCAAAATAAAATTTGGTATTACTCATGATATAATGTTTTATTTTTTCGTAAATCAATTTTTTTTCTGTATACAAACATATTCTAAAAATAGATTGAATATAGGGTTATTACAGCCACAAACATGTAAATAAACGTGAGCGGTGTGCCCACTTTTAGATAATCCTTAAATTTATATCCTCCCGGACCATAAATCATCATATTGGTTTGATATCCGATTGGTGTCATAAAATTAGCTGCTGCCGAATAAGCAACAAGCAATGCCATACCATGTGGCGAAAGATTTAAATCGTTGGCAAGGCTTATAACAATTGGGAAAATTAGCGCTACCGCAGCTTTGTTGGTTATAAATGCAGCCAAAAGGGCGTTTATAAAATAAATGCCAAAAAGAAGTATTAGCGTACCATGGGGAAGAAATAGTTTAATAAATTGTTGTGCAATAAATTCGGCCACTCCGGTTTTGGTCATTGCGATACCCAGAGAGAGCGAAAGAGCAATAATGAGCGCCAAATCGTAATCTATACTTTTGGGTAATTCTTTGGGCGATGATATTTTAAACATTAAACTTAATAGGAGTAAGGTAATTAAACCCATAAATAGTTTAATAATACCAAGCGACGAAAGCACAATAATACCAATGGTTCCGCCAATAAGAATGAATGCTTTCAGAAATCCGAGTTTTCTGATTTCCTTAACCTGAGAAATCAAAAAGAAATCTTTCTGGCTTCTTTCAAGAATCATAAAATTGGGGCCTGCGAGCAATAGAATGGCATCGCCGCTCTGGATAATCACATTTTCTATCTTCCCGGAAAGCACCTCTCCATTTCTATGAATAGCTATTATGGTGGCATCGTATTGTTTCCTGAAATTTACATACTTAATTGCTTTGCCAATAAAGCTGGAATTATGCGAAATGGCTATTTCAACCACCTGTGTTTCTGCTTTTTGAGCAAACATACCAACCGATGGAATTACCAAGCCGTTGTTTGTATTTACCATTTCTGCAATTTGTTGCACATTTCCGGCAAAAACAAGGGTATCGTTTTCGAAAATAACAATATTGGGAGATGCGGGAATAGAGCGCTGGTCGGCACGTACTATTTCTACAATGTCTAAACCTTCGGCATTAAAAAACTCAGTTTCTTTAATTACTTTACCAATAAGCGGACAGCCTGGTTTTACTTCAACTTCTACAATATATTTTCTATCCTGATCATGCAATTTTTCCAGAGCGGCTTTTCTATCCGGAAGCAGTTTATTTGATGCCAGGCTTAGATAGATAAATCCAATAAAAGCCATGGGTATTCCTACTGCTACAAACTCAAAAATGCCCAAAGGTTCAACATTCGGAATTACTTTTTGGTCGAGCAATAAGCCGCCTACAATAAGGTTTGTGGATGTTCCTACCAAAGTAACACAACCACCCAGAATTGTAGCGTAGGATAAGGGGATAAGGAATTTAGAAACCGAAACCTGATTTCTTTTGCTCCAGGTGTGCACATACGGCATCATTAAGGCTACCAAAGGTGTATTATTTAAAAATGCTGAAAAACTACCGGTAATCCACATCATTCGTCTGCGAAATTGCCCCGGGCTTTTTACACCATTAAATAATTTGTCGAATAATCCATTAAGAACCCCTGTTTGCCTGTATATTTCGCCTACCAATAAAAGCATGATAATGATGGCAATTTGTTCGTTGGCCAAACCTGCCAATATTTCGGAAGGCGTAAGCACCCTTGTAATACCCAAAAAAATGACAGCAATTACAAAGCTATAGCTTGCTCCAACAAATTCGGTATATAAACTAATAAGTATAAAGATAAGTGCAGCTATAACCAGATATGCATCAGGAAAAACAAGCATTTGCATTTAATTTATCTTTTTGGTATTTATTGTAAGATTTGTATTTAATTGTTCGGGCGCATGCAAGCCACATTCTTTTTTGGAATTATCTTCCCACCACCATCGGCCGGCACGAAAATCTTCACCTGGTTTAATGGCTCTTGTACATGGTTGACAGCCAATGCTTACAAATCCCTGGTCAAAGAGTTTATTGTATGGAATATCATTGTTTTTGATAAACTCCATGGTTTCTTCAAGCGACCAATATAGCAGAGGATTGTATTTTATTAAATCGAAACTCTCGTCGTATTGAAATAAGTCCAAATCTTTACGTGCATCCGATTGCGAAGCACGTAATCCGGTAATCCATACTTTTACATCTTTTAAGGCACGCTTTAGAGGCAATACCTTACGTATATTGCAGCATTCTTTTCGGTTTTCTACAGATTCGTAAAAACTGAATGGGCCTTTTTCGCTCATCATTTTCTCTACCAAATCTTTTTGGGGATAATAGCAAATAATGCTTTTATTGTATTTCTGAATCGTTTTTTCAAAAACTTTGTATGTTTCTTCAAATAATCGTCCGGTATCGAGGGTAAAAACTTTAATATCCAGGTTGCTATTAAAAATGTAATGCGAAATAACCTGATCTTCTTGTCCAAAACTCGTAGAAAAGGCTATGTTGCCTTTATATTGCTTATTTAAAAATGTAAGGGTTTCTTCAATAGATGTTTGGGCAAATTGTTGGCTTAACTGTAAAGCAATCTCTTTCATTATGGTTTATTAAATAAATTGATACAAAAAAAAAACTACATTTGATTTTGTTCAAAAAAACAGTTCAAATGTAGTAAATTTTTATAAAAGGCCGAAGTTTATTAAACCATCTTCACTTCAGTACCATCATATTTTCCTTGTTTAAGTTTTACAGCCACCTCGTCGAATGCCTTTACAGTATATGCAACGTCTTCTAAAGAGTGAGCAGCCGTAGGAATTAAACGAATAAGAATAATTCCCTTGGGAACAACCGGATATACAACTGCAGAGCTAAAGATACCATAATTTTCGCGTAAATCGAGAATAATATTGGTTGCCTGTGCGGGTTCGCCATGGAAAATAACAGGAGTAACCGGAGAGCCACTGTGTCCTAAATCAAAACCGGCTTTTCTTAAACCTTCCTGAAGTGCATTAACAATAACCCAAAGTTTTTTTCTTTGTTCGCCACTACGAACATATTCTAAACGCTTAAGAGCCCCAATAACCATAGGCATTGGCAGCGCTTTGGCAAAAATTTGCGAACGCATGCTGTAACGAAAATAGTCGATAATGTGTTTTGGTCCGGCAACAAAACCGCCAATTCCGGCCATTGCTTTAGCAAAAGTACCAAAATAAACGTCGATTTCATCCTGAACACCTAGAAAATCGGCAGTACCGCGACCTTGTTCACCCATAGAGCCAAAACCATGAGCATCGTCGATTAGTAAACGAAATTCGTATTTTTTCTTTAAAGCAGCAATACTTCTTAAATCGCCTAAATCGCCGCTCATTCCATAAACACCTTCTGTAATAACGAGTATTCCTCCGGGTGTTCCTTCAATCATTTTGGTGGCTTTTTGTAATCGATCTTCCAGCTGAGCCATGTCGTTGTGCTGATATACAAGGCGTTTACCAAAATGCAAACGAGTACCATCGTAAATACATGCATGATTTTCGTTATCGTATATAACCACATCATGCCTGTCGAGTAAAGAGTCGATAATGGAAACCATTCCCTGATAGCCATAATTAAGCAAAAATGCATCTTCTTTTTGCTCAATAGCGGCAAGTTCTTGCTCCAATTTTTCGTGATAAGAAGTGTGTCCCGACATTAATCGGGCACCCATTGGATAAGCCAATCCCCAATCTTTGGCTGCCTGAGCATCTACTTGTCGAATTTCGGGCATATTGGCAAGCCCCAAATAATTATTGATACTCCAAACTAGAACTTCTTTTCCTCTAAAAGTCATACGGGGACCTATTTCTCCCTCTAATTTCGGAAATGCGAAGTAACCTTCTGCTACATCACGATATTTTCCTAGTGGCGTTTTTTTGACGTCTAATTTTTTAAAAATGTCCACGGTTTCAAAATTTAAATTCGGGTACAAATGTAGCTTATTTCTTTTAATTTGGTAAAAAATTGGAAGGTATTATTTATCATACTGTCAATTGTTTTATCTTTGCCCGCAAACATTTTAAAGATATGGCAAAATTAATTACAGGTATTCAGCAAATAGGTATTGGAGTAAGTAATGTTCACGAAGCATGGAGATGGTATAGAGAGGCATTTGGCATGCGCGTACCAATTTTTGAAGAGGCGGCAACAGCGGCTCTTATGCTGCCGTATACGGGGGGAGAGCCCCGCGACAGACATGCTGTTTTGGCTGTTAACTTGCAAGGGGGAAGCGGTTTCGAAATTTGGCAGTATACCGGCAGAGTGCCACAAGCACCCGCTTTTCAGATTCAATGGGGTGATTTAGGGATATTGGCCGCCAAAATCAGAAGCAATCAAATTGAAAATACATACAACAAGTTCGAAAGCAATAATTACTACATCAAAACTACACTCCAAAATGCTCCAAACGGTAAGAAACATTTTTTTGTAAACGACCCTTATGGTAATTTGTTTGAAGTGGTAGAAGATGAATACGTATATGCTGCTGGTAATGAGCTCACAGGTGGGCCATTTGGGGCGGTAATTGGTGTTTCCGATATTGATAAGGCCATGAAATTGTATGCTGACATTTTGGGCTACAATCAAATTATTTCTGACAAAACAGGCGTTTTCGATGATTTTAAAGGCATTAGTGGTGGCGAACGTGCATTTAGAAGGGTTTTACTTGGTCATGAAAAGCCCCGCAAAGGAGCATTTAGTGAGATGTTTGGATACAGCCAACTCGAATTGGTGCAACTTACCGAAGAAAAGGGACGCAAAGTTTTCGAAAACCGAATGTGGGGTGATTTAGGATACATACATCTTTGCTTTGATATTATTAAGATGGCCGATTTGCGCCAAGAATGCAAAGAAAATGGATTTCCATTTACTGTGGATGCAGGAGATTATTTCGATATGGGTGAAGCCGCTGGTACATTTGCCTATATCGAAGACCCTGATGGTACTTTGATTGAATTTGTGGAGACTTTTAAGATTCCCATTTTTAAGAAAATTGGGTGGTATCTGAATCTGAAAAAGCGCGATGCAACAAAAGTTATTCCTAAATGGATGCTGAAAACTTTGCGCTTTAATGCCGTGAAAGATTAAGCTGCTTTAATAATTTTGTATAGCCTCTGTTTCTCATGGCAGATACCCAAGAATTATTGCATACACTGGCACTTCTTCAACTGAAAGGAGTTGGAAACAATATTCTGCGCCGACTTACCGATTATTTCGGCTCGGCGCACGATGCTTTTCTTGCTTCCGAAGCTGATTTGGTTAAAGAAGGTTTAATTGGGGCCAAAATAATTGAAACCTGGGATAAACAGCAGGCTTTGGCGGCTGCCCTGAAGGAAATTGAGCTATTGCAGACGCATAAAATCGGAGCACTGAGTATTGCCAATGCAGATTATCCCTATAAACTCATGAATTGCTACGATGCCCCGGCAGTTCTGTATTTTCTTGGAAATACCGATTATAAAGGATACAAATTTATCAGCATCGTAGGAACAAGAAATGCATCGGCTTACGGACTTGAGCTTTGTCGGAATTTTGTACGCGATATCAAACAACTTTACCCCAAAGTTGTTATTGTGAGTGGTTTGGCCGCCGGAATTGATGCTTGTGCTCACAAAGCGGCTTTGGATAACGAGTTGCCTACCTTGGCGGTGCTTGGGCATGGACTTAATACCATTTATCCGGCAGGCAACAGGGAACTTGCTGCCAAAATTGCTAAATCAGGCGCTCTTATTACCGAATACTCCTTCAATAGCCGAATTATGCCCGAAAACTTTGCCCGACGTAACCGTATTGTGGCCGGTTTATCGGATGCAACAATTGTGGTGGAAACGGGTACTAAAGGTGGCTCACTTATTACTGCCGATTTGGCATTGAACTACAACCGCGATGTGTATGCTTTTCCAGGGAGGGTGGGAGATACGCGTTCTGCCGGTTGTAACTTACTGATTAAAAAGAATACAACTGCATTAATAGAAAATGCAGCCGATTTTCTCGATAGCATGCAATGGATGCAGAGCAATACTCCTAAAGCTGTGCAGCAGGAATTATTTATTCGATTAACTGCCGAAGAGGAAATCGTGTACCAGTTTCTGAAGGATAAGAGCGATGTTTTTATTGACATGATTGCCCATGGATGTGCTATGAGCATGCAGGCTCTTTCTCCTGTTTTGCTATCGCTTGAGTTTAGCGGCTTAATTAAAACCTTGCCCGGCAAGATGTACCGAATTGTTTAGCTTGTTTTTCCGCTAATTTATTGACAAATTAAACCACTATTTAAACAATTAAATAAAACTTTGCATAAGCCCAAAGATTATTCCCTTCTTATGAAACATTATTTTTGCTTACGCCGATTCGGCATGCCATGTAAGATTTTTATCATATAGTAGAATTGCATGGAGAATATTTTTTTTGCGAAATATTTCATTGAATATGCATTCCAGGCGACAGATATTCCTGCTAGCTTAATCTTTTCAAATTTCAGTTTGATATTTTTTTATGGAAATCGCATTTATCCAAAAACAAAAAATATTACTTAACTTTGTAATTGATTTGCTAAAAAAGAATATGGCAGCTAAAAAGAAAAATACATGGCCCGAAGGACCATTTATCAATCCGTTTACAGATTTCGGGTTTAAAAAATTGTTTGGTTCCGAACCAAACAAAGACTTGCTTATTGATTTTTTAAACGAGCTGCTTCGCCAACACCATGTGCAAATTAGCGATTTAAGCTATAAACGCACCGAGCATTTGGGCAATACCGCCCAAGACCGTAAAGCCATTTACGATTTGTATTGCGAAAATGAGCACGGCGAAAAATTTATTGTTGAACTGCAAAAAGCGGAGCAAAAATTCTTTAAAGACCGCACGGTATTTTATTCCACTTTTCCAATACAAGAGCAAGCCATTAAGGGCGAATGGGATTACGAACTTAAAGCGGTGTATGCAGTAGCCATTTTAGACTTTGCTTTTAGAGACGAAGACAAGGATGAAACAGTGCTTAGCCATGTAAAACTTCTCGATGTAAACACCCACAAAGTTTTCTACCACAAACTTACATACGTGTATGTGCAAATGGAGAACTTCACAAAAAACATCGACGATTTGGAAACTCATCTGGATAAATGGTTATACGTGTTAAAGCATTTGGATAAATTTGAACGCATACCCGAACATATACGCGAAAAAGTATTCGAAAAAGTATTTCAGATAGCTCGCTACGATAATTTGAGCCGAATTGAGCAAGAAGCCTACGAAAGCAGCATAAAATACTACCGCGATATGAAGAATTCTTTCGACACCGCATTTGAAAAAGGGAAAAATGCATCCATTAAACTATTAATGGAAGCCGAAAGCAAAACAAAACAAGCCGAAAGCAAAACAAAACAAGCCGAAAACAAAGCAAAACAAGCCGAAAACAAAGCAAAGAAAGCCGAAAATCTGGCAAGGAAGGCCAAAGTTAAAGCTGAACAAGAGCGAAAAGATAAGAAAGAAGCCGAGACCAAAGCCAAAAAGGCTGTAGTCAAGGCCAAACTGGCCGAATCTAAAGCCATGCAGGCCGAATCTAAAGTTAAAGAAGCTGAAGCAAAAGTAGAGCAAGAGCGGAATGAAAAGATTGAGGCTATGCATAAACTAGCCGCTAAAATGAAAAGATATGGGGAGCCAGTGGATGAAATCATTAAAGAAACAGGCTTAAGTCGTGAAGAAATAGAAAAATTGTAAGCTAAATATTCTTCTGAATAGTATGGCGCTATTTGATTAACAGATGTTTTACCTTGCTGCAAAGGCTGAAAATTTTTAGTAAAACGAATGCGCATTGAAATTAATTTATGCGATTAATGAGCGCATTGCAGATAATGATTTTATGATGGATCTTTTGCGAATTCAATCACATTTTTTTGGGCTATCGATTTCTGTAGGCCTCATTTTTCTTATGGGCTGAGCTAAAAATATAAAATTTATTGCAAAAGATTTGCATAATTCAAAAAATAGATTTACTTTTGCATCACATTTGAAACGACAAAGTAATTAAACTTAAGATATATTGCGGGGTGGAGCAGTTGGTAGCTCGTTGGGCTCATAACCCAAAGGCCATAGGTTCGAGTCCTATCCCCGCTACTAAAGAAAAACCGGAGTATTACTACTTCGGTTTTTTTATTTTTGTTGATATAGCACTTCAAAGTCGCTACCAAGCAGTAAGGATATTTCTTCATGGAGGGATTTGGCTTGCATAAAAAAATAATCCCATTGCGCCCAGCTCCAAATCGAATCTCCTCCAGGATTTTGGGCATCTAAACTTGCCATGTATAATATGTCTAATTCGTATATTTTTTGTTTGATGTATTGCGGCAGTGCGATTGGCGCCGGCCGAATTATATTTCCTTTTAAGTCGAAGTTGTCGGCATCCAAAGCACCTACACCATATTTATCAATGGCCGGTTTATTAGCGCTCCACAAACATGCTCCGCTGCCATACTCGAAAAAAAAGCGAATTCTATAGGTAGGCTTTGAGTTGTTCATCGCGTTTATTTTACCTTGTTTATTGATTGTGAAAGACTTTCCTACTTTTGCTTAATAAGATTTATCCATTTTTGATAATATGCGATGGAGAAATTGCTCGCTTTTTCAATAAAATCTGCTCTGGAATAGCTTGCTAAATAAGCATTGTTTTCGCGGGCATCGTACTCCACAATTTCATACAAATCTTTGCTAAATCTCAAAATTTCTACAATGTAATTTGGTTTTGCCGTTTCGGTAATATTTCCTTGCTGAATGTAATCTGCAAGGATGGTGGCATTTTCGATGCCTATTTTTTCGTTCTCCATGTTGTATTTTTATGTTTGTGCTACACTCATATTATTTTTTAGGTTTATATGTTTTGATCCGCAAAAATAATTTAAGCTATCCGAAATTATTACGGATTTAAAGTTACAAAAAAAATATGTTTTTATCGATCAAAGTGAATAGTGAATAGTGAATAGTGAATCGAGAAATCCCTGTTTTAGTGGCGAAGCGAGGAGAAATCTAATGCCCTTGTTACTATTCATCTAACCTGGAGGAAAATTTTGGGAGTGCTATACTTATTCAATAATTGTATTTACGCTGTAGTTGAAATAAGCATATCTGTATTTTTATAAAAAAGTGCTACATTGGTAGGAAAAATTCAGAGATGCGCAGAGCCATATTTTTTGTTATAGCTTTGATGTGGAGTGGGGGAGTTTGGTCGCAAAACCTTATTGTAAAAGGATTGCTACTAGATAGCGCAACCCGGCGACCCTTGATTTATGCCTCGGTGCAGATCAAGAACAATCAATTGGGAACCATTAGTAATGCCGAAGGGCTTTTTTATCTGAAACTTCCGCCCACGCTAGGGCTAGATACACTGGTATTTTCGTTTATTGGTTTCGAAAGTCGCGAAATACCTGTGCAAGCCCTATTGCAAACCGACACTTTGGTGTATCTTAAAGAAAAGATGTTTGAGATAGGAGAAGTTTACGTGCAGGCCACCGGAGCTACAGAGATTGTGCAAAGGTGCATTGGTACTTTTGATTCGCTCTATTATCAGGATGCGCTTATGTTAAAGGCTTATTTTCGGGAGCTCATAACCGACAATGGCCGCATGGAGAAGTTTACCGAGGCACAGTTGGCCATTGCCAAGCAATCTTATAGCGGAAAGAAGCAGGATGCCATGCAGTTTCTCGAAGGCAAATATCACGAAAACCAAAGCTTGTCGCCCTTATGGAAATATCTCGATTTTATAAATGGACCTTATGAAGTACTTCATTGCGATGTGGCCAAATATTCCAATAATTTTATTCTTATACCCACAGCCTCCTTGAGTTTTCTGAATCCGGGGCATTTTAAGCATTATCAATATAAAATACTGGCAGAAAACGGTGCTGAGTATCTGATTGAATTTAGACCCAAAAGTAAGCGGGCGGTGTTTAAGGGGCAGCTAATAATCAACAAAAGCGATTATGCGCTGTTGGCCTATTATTACACCATCGATAACGCAAAACTGAGTCGTGTGAGTCTTATTCAGTTCGATACGCAGCAATACTTAAGGGAGCTCGATATTCAGTCGCATAGCACCGATTATTATGCTTATGCCATTTATCGGCAGTTTAATGGTGCGTATATTTTGCATCATGCCGGATTAAGCTACGAATCTTTGTTTCACAGTACGGGTAAGAATTTTTTGTCGCTGATTAGGGTTAGCAATCAGTTGGTAATAACGGAGTATAACAATAATGAGCCTACAGAGATTCCTTTCTTAAAACGCATATCGCATCAGATACCGGTTTATGAGCAGATTTTGCGGCTAAATAATCCGGACTTCGAAGGCATGCAAATTATAGTGCCAGAGCAGAATATACGCCGGTTTTTGCACTCTGCTGCGCAATAAGTTTAGGAGCTTTTGGTGGTAAGCCTTAAAATCCGAGAATGGCGTAGCCATCAACGAAGGTAATTTTTTGGGTAAAAACCTAAGATTGTCTCCTTGACGGATAATTCTTTTTTAGAAACAGATAAATTACGCAGCGAATTATATAAGGCAAAATAGGCTTTCAAGAATCCAAATGGTATACATTGCGGGAAATTATCCTTAATAATTTCAATATAGAATAATTACCAAGTTCAATTTGAGCAACAGAAAAGCCATAATGTAAATCACGAATGCTTTAAATGTTCGGCAGCGCATCTGTCGTAGGACTGAATGTGGTTGATAAGCCAGTTTTTGAGGTACTGAAAAAATTCGGGGAACATTTCTTCGCGTTTCTCTTCGTATTGTTTCTGAAATTTAATAAGACTTTGTACAAAATTGATATGCGATTTGCGGTGCTCTTCCAGGTTAGGACAGTTGTTCTGCGCAAAAAATCGCTCTTCTTCCACAAAATGGTTTTCGGCGTAAAAGGCCAAACGATGGTAGATAGAAAAAAAGCTCTCGTGGCTTTCTTCATTATTTAGGGCATCTACCAACATGTTGATGGTATTAATAAATTTTTTATGCTTTGCATCTATATAGGGTGTTCCTATCGAATACTCTTCTTTCCATTCTATTGCTTCAATTTTTTCCATAGTCTAAGATATTTGCACTAAAATAAGCTCATTGGGCTAATCTAAGCAATGACTTTTGTCAGGATGCTTTGGCAGGTTCATTATTTTGTAGAATGGAATTTTTTTTGATAAACTTTGAATCAGTTTTGCCCAAAAATATTCATATTTGCATTTCATAAAACTTACCGATGCAGATATTCAAGTGGATTGACCAGATATTCGAAGAGCACACGGAAGCCGATTTCGAAATGCTAGCCATGGAGTTATTTCGTTATCAGTATCATAATAATGCACTTTACCACTCATTTTGCAATCAGTTGGGCAAAACAGATGATAATGTGGCGAATTTGCAGTCCATACCATTTTTACCAGTAGAGTTTTTTAAAACACATCAAGTGCAAAGCTTTGCAGGGCATGCAGAGGATATTTTTTTAAGTAGCGGAACTTTAGGCATGCAGCAAAGCAAACATTATGTAAAAGATTTGGACATTTATATTCAGAGCTTTGTAAAGTCATTCGAATACTTTTATGGAAGTGTAAGCGATTACACCATTCTTGCGCTTTTACCCGGTTATTTAGAAAGGCAAGGATCATCGCTAATTTTTATGGTAGATGAGTTGATTGCCCTTTCGGGGCAGGAGGAGAGCGGGTTTTACTTGCACAACCACGAGGAGCTTTTTGATATGCTGATAGATTTAAAGCGCTTACGCCGAAAAGTGCTGCTTATAGGTGTATCTTTTGCTTTGCTCGATTTTGCCGATGAGTACGAGTTTCGCCTAAATCTGGACCAAACCATTGTGATGGAAACCGGAGGAATGAAAGGCAAAAGAAAGGAATTGCTTCGCGAGGAGCTTCATGCAAATTTAAAAAAGGCCTTTGGTGTAAACGAAATTCATTCGGAATACGGCATGACAGAGTTGCTCTCCCAGGCTTATTCTTTGGGCGATATGCGTTTTAGTACGCCTCCCTGGATGAAAGTGATGATTAGGGATACCTACGATCCTTTTGCTAATCTCGGGCATGGTCGCACGGGAGGCATCAATATTATCGACCTTGCCAATGTGTATTCTTGTAGTTTTATCGAGACCAAAGATTTGGGCAAAATTGTGTCGCCTAATAAATTTGAAGTTCTCGGACGCTTTGATAATTCCGATATCAGAGGCTGTAATTTAATGATTGAATGAATAGAACTATGATAAAGAAATTATTATTAGCCGGCATTAGCATGCTATTTGTATCTTATATTTTGTATTTTTTGATCTTTCCGGTTTATTTTGGGGTGAGCGATATTCGCACATACTTGAGAATTCGTAAGATGCCTGAATTTACGTTTTATCAACCCGAGAATGATACAATAGCTTTTTTACCATCAGATTTATCGCTTAATAAGCAAATTGTGATTATTTTTTTTAATACCAATTGTGAATATTGTCGGCAGGAGCTGGAGCAATTAAGCTTTACTGCCGAAGAGTATGGTAACATGGAGTTTTTGCTGGTTGCCGAGCAGAAGCCGCGAGCAATAATTGGATATTTACAGGAAATTTCGTTGTATGGCCGCAGCAATGTGCAAGTGGCTATTAGTAAAAATCTGGAGTTTATAAAGAAATTCGGTCATAAGCCTATTCCAAGCACTTATATTTACATGCCCAATGGCCACTTACGCAAGCGCATTATCGGTGCCTATCCGCTACACTTACTCAAGGAGCTTTAGGGCTTTGTTTATTATGATTTTGGATACAATAAACATTAACCCACATTGGATAAGCGTGATGAGCATAAAAAAGGCTGCCCGAAAAAATGCGAACAGCCTTATTTTTATCTTGATATTTGGAATTACATCATTCCGCCCATTCCACCCATTCCACCGGGAGGCATCATAGGAGCGTTTTCTTCTTTTTTGTCGGCCAATACACATTCTGTAGTTAAGAACATACCGGCAATAGAGGCAGCATTTTCAAGCGCTACACGAGCCACTTTGGTAGGATCGATTACACCGGCTTCGTAAAGATTTTCGTATTTATCTAAACGGGCGTTGTAACCAAAATCTCCAGTTCCTTCTTTTACTTTTTGCACAATAACAGAACTTTCCAGTCCGGCGTTTTGCACAATAATACGAAGCGGTTCTTCGAGTGCTCTGCGAATAATGGCAATACCTGTAGTTTCGTCTTCGTTCTCTCCTTCCATATTTTCGATAGATGATAAGGCGCGAATATAGGCCACACCACCACCAGGAATAATTCCTTCTTCAACAGCGGCACGAGTTGCACTTAAAGCATCATCAACGCGGTCTTTTTTCTCTTTCATTTCTACTTCAGAAGCGGCACCAACATAAAGGACTGCAACTCCACCGGCCAATTTAGCCAAACGTTCCTGTAGTTTTTCTTTATCATAGTCGGATGTAGTGTTGCTAATCAATGTACGAATTTCTTTTACGCGTGCATCAATCAGTTCTTTGCTTCCGTTACCATTCACAATAGTTGTGTTCTCTTTGTCGATGGTAATTTTTTCGCAAGTACCCAACATGTCTAAGGTGGTAGTTTCCAATTTGTATCCTTTTTCTTCGGTAATTACAGTACCACCGGTAAGAATAGCAATATCTTCGAGCATTTCTTTTCTACGGTCGCCAAAGCCCGGAGCTTTTACGGCAGCAATTTTAAGCGAACCTCTAAGTTTGTTTACCACCAATGCAGTAAGGGCTTCTCCATCTACATCTTCGGCAATAATCAAAAGCGGACGACCAGATTTAGCCGCAGGCTCAAGCACTGGAAGTAAATCGTTTAATGTGGATATTTTTTTGTCGTGTAATAAGATGAAAGGATTTTCGAGAACGGTTTGCATTTTCTCTGTATTTGTAACAAAGTACGGAGATATATAGCCGCGGTCAAATTGCATACCTTCCACTACTTCAACCTTAGTTTCAGTACCTTTTGCTTCTTCAACAGTAATTACACCATCTTTTTTTACTCTTTGCATAGCTTCTGCAATCAAACGACCAATTTCGGCATCGTTGTTTGCTGAAATACGCGCAACTGCTTCTATTTTGCTATTGTCGTCGCCAATCTCGCGTGACATCTCTCTTAGTCTTTCAACAATTTTTATAACTGCTTTGTCTATGCCTCTTTTTAAATCCATTGGATTAGCACCTGCGGTAACGTTTTTTAAACCAACCGTAACAATACTCTGAGCCAAAACAGTAGCAGTGGTAGTACCGTCTCCGGCATCGTCGGCAGTTTTAGAAGCCACTTCTTTTACCATTTGAGCTCCCATGTTTTCGAAAGGATCTTCGAGTTCAATCTCTTTGGCTACCGTAACACCATCTTTGGTAATTTGTGGTGCACCAAATTTTTTGTCGATAACAACATTACGTCCTTTAGGACCTAAAGTTACTCTAACTGCGTTTGCCAATTGGTCAATCCCTTTTTTTAGAGATTCTCTGGCATCAATGTCGAATTTAATCAGTTTTGCCATTTTATTATTCAGTTTTTAATGTTTTAGTTTATTGTTTTATTAATTAAATTATTGCAAGAACATCTGCTTGTTCCATAATCAGAAAATTTTTACCATCGTGTTTTATTTCCGTTCCGGCAAATTTGCCGTATAATACAACATCGCCAACTTTTAGTTCCATTGGATTGGTTTCACTGCCTTTTGCCACAGCCACAACTGTTCCTTTGGCCTGTTTTTGCTGCGTGTTTACGGGGATAAAAATGCCGCCCTCTGTTTTGCTTTCGGCATCCATAGGCTCTACTACAATTCTGTTTCCTAGTGGTTTTATTGCTATTGTACTCATTTTTTTGTTGATTTAATTCCTTGGTTAATCTCGATGGCATGTAATCATAATGTATGCCAATACCGAATATGGCCTTTTTACTGTCAAACCACCGACAAATTTTCAGTAAACTATTTATTTTGTTTCAAAAAAAGCAATTTCACTATTTGTATCCTATCAATTTTCAGTATTATAAAATGGAATGAAAACACAGGCATGTGAATTGGGTCTCTTCGAAGGTGTCAGAAAGGCCTGACATTTTGACAACATTATCATAAACTACCTTCATTTTAAATGCCTATTACAGAATGCCGGCCAAATACCGGTCTATTTCTTCCGGTTTGTTAAATGGCGAAAACCTTTTTAATGGTTTACCGTTTTTGTCGAGCAAAAATTTGGTAAAGTTCCACTTAATGGCGGGGCCAAAAATACTTGAAAGTTCCGATTTGAGGAATTTATAGATTGGGTGTGCATTTTCGCCATTAACTTCTACTTTCGAAAACATGGGAAAAGTAACGTTATAATCAATCACACATCCTGCGGCAATAGACTGCTCGTCGCCGGGCTCTTGGTTGGCAAACTGATTGCATGGAAAACCGAGTACCACCAATCCTTTGTCTTTATATTTTCTGTACAGCGTCTCCAATCCTTCGAATTGTGGCGTAAATCCGCATTTCGAAGCTGTGTTTACCACTAAAATCATGTTGCCTTTAAAAGAATTCATTTTTACTTCCTCACCTTTAATATTTTTGGCCGATAGTTGGTAAAATGTTGCGTTCATAGTATGTTGTATTTAATGTGGAGCAAAATTATTCATTTAGGAACATTTATGATTGAGTTTTGTGTTTTCAACAAAACATTAACATGCGCATTAGGCAAATATTCAAAATTCCATAACCATGAGAACTGTACGCTGATAAATTTTTTTTGTATGATGCTAAGCTGTGAACCAAAGAGTAGCAGTATCAAAACGTTTTTATTCGAAAAGTGGCTGATTTTATGTATGAAAGAATATTTCTAAATGTTTTTAAACTTGTTTATAAAGAATGCACCTAAATGAAACATTTTGTATATTCGTGAAAAGAAACAAAAGAAAGTGAATAATGGGGTGGGTTAAGCTTTTGCTTATCATGCAATTTTTATTTTTGTTTGGAAATGTTCGTTCCCAATGCGATTCTTTGATATCAGAATTTGAACGCACCGCAAAAGTTACATTTAATATTTCAAAATTAATTGATATCTCTTATAATCTCATTCATTATAATACAGATAGTGCATATCAATACGCCCACCAAATATTAGAAATTGGCGTACCTTACAACGATTATGAATTGAATTGTAAGGTTTTACTTAACCTGGGTGTAATTGCAAAAACAAACGGAAAATATAGTGAATCCAATGAATATTTGTTTAAGGCTTTGGCGTTGGCAGAGAAAGGCAATTTATTGCCATATAAAATAAAATGTCTTTGTCATATAGGCGATTTAAATCGTTGTATGGGTTGCTTAGACAGAAGTTTGTCCTATTTGTACTTGTCAAGAAATTTGGCACACATCAACAATGTAAGTCATGATTATCCATTTTTATATGATAGAATTGGTTCAACCTTTTTTCAATTGGCGGAAAGGGATTATCCTGAATTTAAATGTTCAAATATCCTATATCAAACGGAGTTCAATTTAAAAACGGGTACTGTAAGTGAGTATCTTGAACTTAGCAAAGTGTATGCCGATTCGGCAATTGATTTTTCCAATACGCTAAACGAAAGCATCACGAAGCTTAGTGCATTAAATTTAATAGGGGCTTATTACAGGAAACAAAACAACTACGACCAAGCTATTGAATATTTTAATCGGGCAATATTACTAGCGGAGAAAGTAAACTATTTGACAGACATTCCAAATTATTACATTAATATCGCCCAAACATATTTTAATTTAAAGCAATACCAAACTGCCATCCAAAATGGCCTTAAAGCTTACCGCTTGGCAACCGATTTGAATATATTAGCTTATAAAGCTACCTCTTCATATATTTTGCGCATGTCGTATACCGAAATGCAAGATTATAAAAATGCACTTCATTACCAGCAGGTTGAGGCCACAACAAGAGCCGAAATAGTGAGTCAACAAAACTGGAACAAAGTATTGGAACTAGACAAAAAATATGAGACTGCGCAAAAGCAAGAAGAAATTGAGCACCAAAAATATATGCTAGAAATGCAAAATGCGCAACTTTTCTGGCTTCATATTATTATTGTACTTTTGTTATTGGTGATGGTCTTAGTTGTTCTTGGAGTTATTCACATAAAACGAAATAGTGCTAAAATGAAATTCGCCTTTGAAAAGATATCCAGACAAAATGAAGAATTAAACCAAATAAATACGACAAAAAATAAACTGATGTCAGTAATTGCGCACGATTTACGCGGACCAATAGGAAATATTTTTTCCGGTTTAGAATTGGTAAACAAAAGGAGAGATGATAAAGAATTAGTAGATAAATTTATCCCAAGGTTGGCTACTCAGGCAGAAAACGCATTTGTACTACTCGAAAATTTATTGTTTTGGGTTCGTAATCAGTTGCAAAATCCGGATGCGGAAATGGAATACCAAAAAATATTTCCGGTATTTGTAACTAATAAGAGCTTATTACAGAAACAGGCAGATGAAAAGAACATCGAAATAAAAATAAACTCGGATGAAAATGTAATGGCCAATTTTGATAAGGATATGCTTTGTATAGTAATTAGAAATTTGTTGAGTAATGCCATTAAATTTACCCACAATGGAGGCATTATTACAATGAGTGCTTATATTGATAATAATAAGGTTTTTGTAGAAATTGCGGATACCGGTATTGGTTTTGATAAAGAGAATCTGGCAAAAATTAACGACTCATCTACTTATTTTACATCACTTGGGACAAATGCGGAAAAAGGAACAGGTTTAGGTTTGAAAATTTGTAAGGAATTAGTGGAGAAAAACCGCGGAATGCTCTTAATGAGGAAAAATTCGCCCAAGGGTACAGTTATATATTTTAATTTATTAGCCCCAAAAGAATGAAATTATTTTTACATTGCGTAGATAAGCGTTAGAGAACAATTTTCAAATATTATTCAAAATTGCCAAAGTATGAAAAATGAGCATGCATAATTGTAGATATTTGATTTAAGCAGTAGATTATGAGCGTAAAAACATCAGGAATACTAGATATTCCATTGCAAGACCACGAAAACGATAAATTGCAGATTCTTTCTTTTGAAATGGCACTAAACGAATTTGTGCGAAAAACATCTACGCCAATTTCTATTGCTCTGCAGGGCGAATGGGGCAGCGGTAAAACCTCGCTGATGAACCGGCTAAATTATGAAATCTGCAAAAACGAGAACGCAACATCTTATGGCATCTGGCTCAATACCTGGCATTATGCGCTACTAAAAAATAAAGATGATATTCTGGAAGAGATTATTTTTGCCCTGATAAACGAGGTATTAGCTATTTCTAAAAAAGAGTATCCCGATAAGTTTAAAACACTGGCAAAAGATATATATATAATTGGCAGAAATATATTTAAGGGAATTTCTAAAATTGCCGTAAAAACTGCTGTTTCGCAGGTAAATTCAGAATTAGCCAATGCAGTAGAAGAAACTGTCTTTTCAGAAAAAGAAGACGCTAGCTATAGTTTAAACGACTTAAAGAATAAGCTTAGCGATTTAGTTTCGCAATTAATGCAGCGAAATACCGAAAATGCCAAATCTCAAAAGTCTATCATATTTTTTATCGATGATTTAGATCGCATTGAGCCGGCTTTGGCTGTAAATATCTTAGAATTGTTGAAAAATATTTTCGACATAGAGCATTGCATTTTTATGCTGGCCATAGATTACGATGTGGTAGTAAAAGGATTAAAACACAAATTTGGAGAGCTAAACGAGCAGAATGAGCGTGAGTTCAGGTCGTTTTTCGATAAAATTATTCAATTGCCTTTTCAGATGCCCATTGCATCGTATAATATTATAGAGTATATAAAAGATTTACTGGAATCTGTTGATTATATTACCGAAACAGAAGCAAAAAATGATGGTTTTACAAATTCTTTAGTGAGATTCACCAATTTAACTGTTGGAACTAACCCTCGCAGTATTAAGCGTTTAGTAAATACACTTTCGTTTGTGAATTTGCTTATACGCGCAAAATCGAAGCTCGAAAATAGGGAACATGCCATTTCAAGCGATTACAAGCAGATTATTTATGCGCTAACATGTTTGCAATCTGCGTTTCCTGATATTTTTAATTTATTAACCTATAACCCCAATATTGAGAACTGGAATTTTGAATTTGCGCGAAAAAAAAATATTGAAGTAAATGAGCATAACTCCTTAATATGGGAGGGTATTATTGTGGGATTTTGCAATAAAACAGAGTATTTAAAGAGAAATAGCTACAATATAATAAGCATCATCAAGGAAATGCAGATTATTGCCGAAAATAATCACCGCAAACTTCACGAAATTTTGCCCGAAACTGTAGAATTGTTATCGGTTACAAATATCAAATCAGACAAAATCAGACCAAAGTTAGAGATAAACGAAATAAGGGTATTGTATGCTTTAAATCAGCGATTATTGCCCGCTATTGAGCAAAAACTGGCCGAACCACTTAAATTTATTGAAAGAAAGGGCCGAATGATTGCCAAAATTACCTATAAATTTGACGAGCAAACCAAAAACAATTCCATAAGTCTTTCGGTATCAGTAAAGCATAACAGCATTTACCTAAAAGTAGGGGCTAGTATCGAACTTTTTGCTATTTCGGAAACAGACAAAGACGTTTGGCAAATTGTAGTAGATAAGGGAAAAACGGAGGTATTCAATCAACTATCTGCCGATTTTCTGTCGCTCGAGAAAAAATACCAACAGATAAAGTTGGCCAACACAACCCGAAGTGGATTATCCCTAAAGAATAGCGCTGTATACTTAGATCAAAATTTTCAGGTAGTTGCCGAAAATGCCGAATATCTTTATGCTGAAGAGTGTATTTGCGAAATTAGTAGTTTTGTAGTGGATTATATGATATTGCTATATAAAATGAATGAACTTAATTGGCAAACCAAATAACGAAGGCAATTTTATAGGATTAATGAAAAATTTATATTTGCGCTAAATTCTGGAAAAAAGTTATCTCTAAATATACTAGTATCAATGTCGTTTAGTTAAGTTAAACTCATAAGTGTTTGTAGTTCATAGAATAG
>DYOH01000076.1 GCA_020720625.1 Acetofilamentum sp.
ACTATCCAAATTTTTAACATTTTTTACCAACAATTTACTTGAAAAGAGCCAAACTAATAAACGTTGCATTTTCTATTTGTTTTGGATTTTCAACTATCATTGATTCATCCCGTTCGCAACTGGAATAAATCAGAGCCATTAGTGTGAAGATAAAGTAAATTTTTTTCGTAAATAAAGGTTTTAAATTTTTTTACAATTCTCAAAAAAAAAACGATTTTGCAAATTTTTTTTGTTAAAAATTCAGGGTGAATTTGATGTAGTTTTTGAGCAAGGCAAAGAAGTTTTGGGATTATAATATTTTTGTATTCAGCTACCCATAAAAAACACTCAGGATTTTATGCCTGAGTGTTTTTTTTTTAAAATTATGTTAGATTGACTTTATTGTCTATTAAGGCTCTTCGCATTCTACTTTTACATCATTAAATAGTTTTAAGAAACCTGCCTGATGCGCTTCATCGCCTTCAACACGCTCAATGCTTTCATTTACGCAATTCCACCAGCCAAAAGTAGATACAAAAATTCGGGCTAGTTCCAAACGTTTATCCGATTTTGTTTCCGCCAAATAATCGTTCCATGCATTGTTATTTCCTTCGTCTCTTGAGAGTTCGGCCATTTTCTTTCGAAGTGCCAATAATTTATCTCCACCTGCAATCAGGGCATTGGTATATTCACTACAGTTTTCTTTAGAATATTTATCGCTCTCTAATACTTTGGGATTTTTGTAAGACTCTATTTCGATGAAAGTCAATAGCTCTATGCGTTCAATTTCTTTTATTCGTTTTTGCTTAATTTCGTTGAAGTATGGAGTATTCACAAACTTGAGTGAATGCAGACTATTTAAGATTTCGGTAAATTCTTTTTCAAGCACCTTTTTATCTATTTTCCTTAAATCTTCGGGTGTAAATATTGTTACCGATTTTGATGTTCCTTCTCCCTGAATCAGATATTTTAATGTGTTTTCCAATTCTTCTTTTGTGTATAAATCGGCATCAAATGTTGCTGTATAATCGCACATCCCGAAAAACCAGGTGAAAGTTTCCGGTTTTAGCGGCAGAATTGTTTTGTTTTGGTTTTCTGCCTGATTTTCTGTTTTCTGTTCTTTCGTATTGTTTTCTGTTGCGCTAGTTTTTTGCTCATTTTGCTGATTATTGCAGCCCCAAAATATGAGTGTAAATGCTAAATACAGGATTTTTTTCATCTGTGTTTGATTTAATTTTGATTAAAAGTATTTTTCTCTATTTTCTTGCTAGTAATATTGAATCATTATCAAAGCCTGCCCCGGTAAATTGGGATAAGCAAAAATGTAATTCATTAATGTACTAATTCTTAGGGATTTTGCTAAGTTTTTTTTTATTTTAATTGCAAAATGGTATGCAAGATTTCGCTTTAGAAAAATTATGCATAAACTGCATTTTTTGTACATTAACTATTAAGCTAAATAAAGGTTAATTTTCCAAAATGCTTCCACTTGCGCAAAATTAGTGAAATATAATTTGTTTGTCAAGCCTTTTGAAAACAAATCTAAAAGTGAGCTAAGCAGAATTTTCGCATATTTGGTTTGATGCGAATCTGTTTTTAATTTATTCTGCTTTGAAGAATGAAATTTGTACGGATAAGTTTCTTGTTTTATCTTATAAAAATCGCTTTGCTCAATTTTTTTTAAATGCTGTTAAACCGCTATCAAATCTATTAGATGTTTTTAATGATTTTAATAGCGGTTTAGTAATCCTTTTTGTTCTATCTTGAGTAAGGCTTTTTATTGCGCTTACCACATTACTTTTTGTATGAATTCCTGCTCATTTTCATGTATTTTAACGATATACACACTTTTTACAGCCATCGGGAAATGAATAAAACTGCGTTTGTTTACATTTTCCCGATAAAGCAGCTTTCCGCTAATTTCATATATTTCGGCAATACCGTTTTCGTAACTTTGGTCATGCAAATACAGATTTATTCCCTGAGCCGCTGTTATTACCACAACATTTTCTTTTTCAGTTATTTTGCTGATAATATTTTCGGTAGAGAATACAAGTACAAAACGCTTAAAAAATTCGCCCTCATTGCTGTAAAATGTATAAACTACATCAGCGCCTGCTTTGGTAATTATTCCTGTAAATTTATCCACAAGATATACATTTGTAGAAAGAATGTTGAAATTGCGAAGTGCCAAGTCATATTTTCCATCCATTTTACAAATTATTCCCAAGGGAATTTCAGCAGTTTCACTTTTAATTTCTATGGATTGAACTGCGAGTTCTTTTCCATCACTTCCATAAGCATACACCATGGAAAGATGTTCATTTTTGGGAAATAATTTGAAAGCGTCAAATTGTGCATCGAAATTCTCTGTTGCATTTTCGGCAATTCTAATGGCCATTTCGTCGGATGACTTATTTTCAACATTGATTAAAGCTAATTTAAGATATTCCGGTTTGCTTTTGGGTGTAGATTTATAAAAATCGGTTTCGTCGTGCAAACGCATGCTATTGTCTATTTGAAAATTGGCCGATGCCGCCGTGGTTCTTACAAAAAATCCTTGTCCGGATGGGATGATATTACTGGCTCCATTGAGCGAAATTCCGGTGGTATAATTGGGCGATGGTGCTCCGCCGCCTGTAACATAGTATAAATAATTATCAAAATCGTTTGTACCATCGTCGTTGTAAAAATATACAGCGCCATCTATATCGGTTTTATCTGCCAAATCCCAGTCAATTGCCGAAGGATAAGGATTTCCAATCAGATTCCATCCATCGAATTGTGCGCCGTAGCCACTTGGCGTATTGCTAATGCTGATGGATTTATTTCCAGTATGAAATACGCCCGAAAAATTGATTTTTCCTTCATAATAATAATAAGCATAGCCTTTCATTTCGGTATTCAAAGCGCCGGCAGCCGGATTAATCCAGCCTGAATTGACCGTAGGATTGCTGTTTTCGTCTAAAAAACTACCTTCGAACCAATGGTCGGCATAGGTTTCATCATAATAATATAAATATTTGGCATGAAAGGTCGTTCTGTCGGTACTTGTAATCGGAATGCATAAATAGTGCCAGCTAAACGCTTCAATATATTTCTCTATAGTGCTGGTTCCGCTAACGCTTATGTTTTCATCATCTAAAAGGGAAGCGCTTCTTTTTCCTTCGGAACGTAAGATAAAATCTCCATCTATTTGAACAGAATTAATTGCACTTGCCGTAAATTTGCTGATATACGACAATTCGAGATTGTTGTATATATGTAAATTGCCATTGGTGGAAATTTCGGGTTGCTGGTTTATGAGCATATTGAATGCAACAGCTTCGGCACCAGCTTCGCTTATGATTTGGGATGTGCTTATACCGCTTAGTTCGATAGTTCCGCCCGAAATTGTTGTCCATCCTGGTGTTGTTGTATTATTGACTAATTTGTAATCTCCGGCAATTTTGAGCAAAAAATCGCCACTCATGGTTCCTCCGGATGATGCTCCAAATTGTGCATTTCCGCTTACATTGATGGTTCCGCCTGAAAGATTAAAAAAATCTTCTGCATCGGCATCATTGAGCGAGTTTCTTATAGCGAAGGTATTTATAGTTCCTCCTGAAATATTGATTGTAGAATTAGCCTGGCTGTGCAAACTTGTGCCAATATTTAGTGTGCCGCCGTTGACATTAAAGGTACCGCTTAATCCTTCGCCGACTTCTACGAATTGCCCTACAGTAAGCAAAGCTCCGTTATTCAGGGTAAGTGTGCCTCCATCTTTTACAATTATTTTTTTACATTCATCGGTTTCGTCGACTACCGGATAAAATGCTGCACCTGATGGGATTGTTACAGAAACTGTAATATCGGGCACATTGTTGTCGTCCCAATTGGCTGTGGTTTGCCAATCGTTAGAAATGGCTGTTTTTTTCCACAATCCGGGAAAAGTAGAGTAGGTAATGGAAAAATCGTCGATATACCAACCGGGTTTGGCCGTATTTGTACTTGTGGATCCAAACCAGAATTGAATCTGAATAATATCGCTTTCGGTAATTCCGGTTAATCCGGCCGTGGTAAGATTAGATAAATCAATCATGGTTAAAACCCAATCGCCTGCCGGAACATCGCCCGACCAACCTTCTACACCATTATCCAAACCTGGAATATCAGCAACATTAGGCGCATTTACAAGGTATCCGGGGTCTGTTTGATCAATGGTAATCCAGCTTCCCCATAATCCGCCCGATTGACGACGAATTTGCACCGTACCTCCATTTGTTGGCGTTTGCACTTCCATATCCATCCAGAATTGAACTATGGCATTAAAAGTTCCCGCCAGATCAAATACAGGGGAAATAAGATAAGCGTCGCCTGCTGATGCATAATTATTGTTGAGTTTGGTTCCATAGCACAAATTGTCGGTATTAGATGTCGTATGATCGCTAGCCGGGCCAAATGTGGTATTGTTTTGTGCGCCACGCTGCCACAGTGCTGTTCCGCTGTTTGTCCAGCCTTTGTCGCTTGTAAAATTGTCTTCGAACAATATGGCTGGCACCGCAATGGTCATATAATCGGAAGAAATATCCGAATACCCTGATGTATTGTTTGTTTGTAACGAAAATGGGCCACCGGTAAGGGTAAATGTAAGGCTGCTGAATATTGCCACTCCATTTGAAATTGTGGCTGAAGTACCGGTTGCCGAAATTCCGTCGGTGTTACTTAGGGTAATGGTTCCTGTGTTTACCGATGTGGCAATGTTTCCGGCATCATCGGTAATTGCTATGTTTACAATAGGATTTACAATTTCGTTTACGTAGGCAAGCGGGGGAGGCTGCACACTAAAGCTAAGTTTTGTTGCAGTAAAGCTAATGGTAAATACATTCGAAACTATATTTCCTCCCGAAAAGGTATTTGCAAATTGCGAACCCGTATAATCAGCAGCAAAATAAGGTGTTGTGGCATTTACATAAAATCCGAAGGTTTTACCTGCCTGACTTTGATCTGCATTTTTGATGTAAATAGACATGGTAACTTCCTGGCCGATTCCGTTGGACACTGTAAATTTTCCGGGATCGAATTCAACATCCAAATAAGCCGGATTAACCGAAACAACCCCGTTTTCGATTGTGCTTCCGTTGCTAAAAACAACTCCACCCAATAAAGTTGACCAATCTGCCGAATTTGTTGTTGCAGATTTATAGATTCTTAATCGCTGCATTTTTGTTTCAATTCCATCAGTGCCTTGGTCTAAAACCCGGAATTTAAAAACTTGCATTGCACTAGCTGTGCTATTAACACTCGAAGCAATATTGGCTGCGGCTGGTTGGGTAATGCCTACATTATCTACTGTAGTATTCTTGTCTTGTGGCGAAGGAATAAATGTGGGTATTGTGTATTCTATCCAGGTATATGGTGTTGAATATCTGGCGTCTTGCCAGTAATGATAAAAGTCGGTTTGCCCGCTATGTATGCCAATGTCGGCATTATCGCGCAAAAAGTTGTTATTGCCTACTTTCAGCACCATTTTATTGGATGTTTCATAAAAACTTATCTGAATATCCAAATATAGATATGGATTCCCGTAAATTCCCTGGTTTTGAAAATCTATGGTAAGCACTCTATCAGGAGCAAGGCCGGTAACTTTGTAAAACACCTTTTCTTCGTCGTATTTAAAATAGGCATCAGTAATACCGGTTAATAGCACCTGACCAAATCCTGTGCCTGTGCCGATTAATTCATAATAGGTGGCCGCAGAGTAATCTATGGAAGGTATTCCATCGAAACGAATAAAGCCGTTGGTGGTAATTCCTATCTGATTGGCTGTAGTATAACCGGAATTGTATATTCTGAAATCGAAAGGCCAGTTAATGGCCCATCTACCGTCATCCAAAGGAGAGTAATCCCAGTCAATAATATCTGCATCAGTTAATTGAGTACCATTGGAGCAATCTATCCAATCGTAAGTTGTTCCCAAATTACCTGACTTTACCGTGTAATTAAACATGGGCGCTAAATTATCCAGTGCTGAAAAAATAGATGCATTTAAGTGGGCTGTAGCTTGAGTAAGGCCTGTTGCCGTTATATTGTGTGTAAGTGTGTTTACGCTAGCACCTGCAATCTCAACAAAAGATCCACTCTGGTTGTAGGCCAAATTAAGACTCGATTCTGTAGCCGGATTAAATACATCTTCAGCAAAATAGCTAAAGTCGATGTAGTAGGTGTAGTTTGTTAGTCCTGTTGTGTTTATATTCCAATAGCGTGATAAGTAATTATCTGCTATAGATGATGATGCCGGATGTGTGTTATCTACCACATTAATGCTTACAGTTCCAGCATTGGTATTGGCCGAAAAATCGAAAGTAACAGGCGAATATTGGGTAGTTCCTGTATTTTCGCCTACAGGGAAGGTAAAAGCAGCTGTGTTTCCGGTGGCAAAATTAGCAATGAGAGAACCTGTACCGGAGCATAATACCATATTTGTTTCAGAAAAACTACCGCTTAAAGTAGCATTTGTTGCCAAAGTAAGATTAAAATCTGCCAAATTGAGTAATCCGTTGGTCAATACCAGCGAATTGTTTACTATTGTATTGCTTGTTAGATTTTTGTCTCCTCCATTACTTAACTCCAAATTATAATAGGTGTAGGCACCAATATTCTGGGTTCCGGCGTTATTATAGTTCACGGTTCCGCTCGTGGGTGCGGTGCCACTACCACCCGCTGCACTTGTAATTCCGCCACCTGTAATTGTTCCGCCTACATTAATTGTTCCGGCACCCGAAAATCGGAGGTAAGTTCTTACATTGGTTGATGCCATACTTATATTTCCGCTTACGTTTAAAGTACCGGTACTGATAAGGATGTAGGCATCTCTTGAATCCCCATTTGATGCGGTAATGATAACTGACGTGGCATTTAATATACCGGATGCGATGTTTATAAATTTATTCCTATTGTTTGTGGTAATTGACGGATTTATTGTAATACTTCCGTTTACTGTCAAGCTAAAGGCACCACTAAATGTAATTCCGTTAGAAGTTGCACCATTTGCTAATATCAAGTTTTGGATGGAATTAGGAACATTTGCAGTTACTGCAATGTCGTGGCTGTTTAGTATATTTACAGTTCCGGCCCCGGCTGTGGCTCCCGGATAATCTCCCGCACCACAATTTACCCAGCCAGTACCATTGTATACTTGCCATTTGGTATTATCGTTCCAGTTTCCATCTCCCCTGGTTTGGTAATCACCTGCGGTTTGCGAATATAATTGGCTTGAGAAAAATAGTAAAAATACAAGAGCCAAGGATATTATTTTTCCTAATATTCTTTAGCTCGAATCTCTTTTATGATTGTAAATATAATACTTCA
Source organism: Acetofilamentum sp. (assembly GCA_020720625.1). GTDB lineage: Bacteria > Bacteroidota > Bacteroidia > Bacteroidales > DYOH01 > DYOH01. The sequence continues at coordinate 7,330 of DYOH01000076.1, forward strand.
TTTTGGCGACTTTTTATTTTCTTAACGCTTAATTTACAAAAAGGTTTCATAATTTAAGGATTAATAAATCAACATATTTTTTTCAATGAACAAAGTCTGATAAGCCTATTTTGCTGATTCTTTTGAAAAAAAATGAAATAGCGAAAGGCGGAGTTGAATACACCGCCTTTCTTTTTGGAATTATAGCTGTTTAAAAACAGAATTTTTTATTCTATCACAATTTTTTCCGTCATTTGGAATACGCCATTCTCAATCAAAATAAAGTATACACCGGTTTTTAAATTTGTTTCTACGGAAGGATTTTCTTCTGAAAGCGATTGAGACAACATTTTTTGACCTAAGATGTTATAAATTGATAGTGAGTAATTTAATTCTGAACTTAGGTTTTGTAAATTGATAGTTTTTCCGGCAACATATATTCTAAGCGCTTCTAATGGTTCCTCGGGACTGTTGCTATTTTTAAAATATAACTGAAAATCTTTAGTTTCGCCGGCAGATGCAAAATTTACCGATAAATATTCGTTGCGCAGTGCAGCCGTTTTTCCGGATTTTATATCTTTGAGATATATTGTAACAGTATCCGGCATATTGGATGAATTTAGTGTTATCGAATATTCGCCAATTGCTGCGGCTTTTAATTGTACCGGAATAATCATGTTGATGTCGAATTCAGGTAGCGACTGAATGGCCATGGGGATATTTCCGGCAAGGCTAAAAATGTTTGGAATAGAAGGACTATACATTTTGTAGGCATCAAAATCGGCATCAAAGTTTTGGGTAGCCGCTTCAAAAAAACGAATACTGAGCTCATCGGTGCCTTGTTCGTTTTCGGTTTTCAATTTCAGATACTTCATGTCGAAATCGCTGTAACTGCTTTTGCTTGTTTTCCATAAACTTTGCGAATTATGGGTCCGTGCGGCCAAAGGTATTGTAAAATTTCCGCTGGCTGTAGCTTTAACAAAGAATCCCTGCAAGGCCGGAATGTATTGGCTTCCACCGTTTACAATATTGCTGCCTTCGTCGGCCTGATTGCCACTAACGCCGTTGTAGTAAACGTATTTGATTCCATCCCAGTAATATACGGTATTTTGTATGTTAGTTGTATTCACCTGTAGCCAGTCTATGGCAGATGGATAGGGATTAGAAACCAAATTCCATCCATCGAAATAATCACTATTGGCATCATTGGCCGTAAAATTTATTGGGAAAATATAATCCGTATTGCTCAAATCAGTTGTTGAATTGCTGAAAGTGAGTAATTTATCTGTTTCGTCATAGTAAATATATCCTTTGCCTTTAGTCAAGCTTACTGGCGATGCTTCACCATTGTGAGCCAATTCCCATGCATCGCTTAAATTTGTCCATTCGTTATAAATGGCTCCGCTTGGATTGGGGTCTAAATCGAAAGCTTCGTTATATTTGAATAGGTTGGGATTAAAACTGGCAGCATTACCCGTAAAAAAAGTGCTGCTTACATTCGAAAATGGTACAGACGTATATTGCCATCTACCTCCAACCGAAAAATAGCGTTGTAATCTTACTTGTCCAGTGCCGCTATTGTTGCCTTCTGTAATAATTGAGCCGGCAGCTCCCGTACTATTGGGCGAAACAGAAATAAGTTCGCCATTGTTATACAAATTGCCACTTATAGTAAGGCTGTTACCGGGATTGATTTGAAGAACTCCATCTACTAAAACCCTTATATTGTCGGAATAAATAGTAGCGGCCGGCAAAATACGTTGAATGATAGCGTGGTTGCTGTTGCCTGTTATTACGATGTCTTCGCCCGGATTATTGGCCGGAACTTCTTCGCATTGCCAGTTTGCTGCATTATCCCAATCGTCGGAGATAAAGCCGCGCCAAACGTATTCTCCTGAATGAACCGCTGGCGAAAACTCATCAGCACCAAGATCGGGTGCATTTGTATTCCGAAGTTCTGCATCCACGTCGGTGCTGACATCTGCAATTACAATACCTGTATTGTTTAAGGCGCAGGCGTTTGATGCATCAATATGCAAATCGGCTACTGATGCATCAGTAAATGTAATGGGCTGATTTGTAGAACGATATTCGATATTCTCGCCAGTGTTGTTTGTCCAGTTATCAAAATTCACATCTGAATTATTCCACCTGCCTAATGTAACGCTGTTTGCTGTATAATAGGCATTTGCGTTAAGGTTGTTTATATTGATGTTGCTAACATCATTAATTTCTATGGCGTAATGTGAACCACTGCCGTTGCGAAGGTTGCTTAAAATATTGTTTTTTAGTTCGATAGGCGTTTGAAGCGCTTTTCGGCTAAAGGCATAAGAATTACCCCCGCTTGCTGTTCCTTCTAATTGAACCGAATTGTGCACTATTCTTTTTGTAAAGGCATTTTCTGATGCAATAAATATTCCGCGATACTCGGCATCGTCATTGGCACCAAGCGAAATCATATTGTTGGCAACCAAACCATTATCCAGTGCCGACAAAGATATTCCATTCACTGTTTTTCCTGCTGTTGACGAAGTATTGGTGATGTTGTAAATTCGGTTTGATGTAAAGCTTACATTTTCGGCAGTTTCTGAAATAGCGCTGATTTGTGTGGCTGCATTGCCTGTAGCCGACAAATTGAAAATAAGATTGGAATTGATATTAAAATTACCGCTATTTTCAGCAAAAATGCCTTCTGCCGATAAAGTGCCCAATGTGCTGTTTGTATTTGAGTTGTCGGAGCGTAAATCGCGTATGGTGTTGGCAGATACAATATGATTTCCGGTTCCCGAAATAAGCATGCCTTTTAATTGGGCTGTATTGCTTGTATTTATAGAACTTATGTTGGCTATCAGATTGTTGCTCGCATTGCAATCGGCACTTGAGCCCAGATAAATACCAATGGTGCCTATTCCGTTGCAGCTTACCGAATTAGCGTTGATAGCATGTCCGATGGTATTTCCGTTGATATCACCTATATTGGCAGTACCGCCGGTAATATTCATGCCATAGAAATAGCTTGCACTTCCGGGGTTGCCTAACTGTATGCCCCTTATTTCGTTGCCTTGAATGCTGTTTGTGCCGTTGCTAACAAGGAATCCACAGAAAGTTGCATCGGCGGTAATATCGATGTTTTCGACGATATTATTGGTGTAACTTGTAGTTCCGCCGGAGATGCTGAAAGCATTCGTATTTCCGTTTCCGGAGATATAAGCAATTGTATTGCCGGATATTAGGCTATTAGTTCCGCCTGTAACAAAAAAACCGTTCGTTTCTCCGCTTCCGCTATTGGAAATGGGCTTGGCTGCTGTTCCAATAATGTTTGGGTTAAGATCTCCGGCATTTATGCGTGCTCCTGAGAGCCAAATAGCTCTGAATTCTGTTCCGGCACCTGTATTTGTTAGCGTAATATCATCTATGGTATTTCCTTGCATCGAGACTGTTCCTGCATTGCTTCTGATGCCAGCAAACACTATTTCGGCGCTGAGATTGAATCCGGAAATCTGATTTTGACTAATCGAGTGAACTACCCCTCTGTTTGAATAAATGCCGATAATACTGCCATTGCCGTTTAGGTTTGAGATTTGATTGTTTTCAATAATTGAGTTGGCATCGAAGCCGGTGTAGGCATAAATGCCATAGGTTCTTCCGCTTCCGGCGTTATTTATGCCTAATGGCTCTGTACCGCAAATATTTCCGGTAAATTGAAATAATCCATCGGCCAAATCGAAGCCAAAAAATTCGGTACTAGCTCCTGTGTTGGTAAGCGAAATCTGGTCTATTTGGTTATTACTTACATTAAATGAAATGTTTTCGGCTAAATCTGCAAGATAGAAAGCACGGAAAATTTCGTTTCCTTGTATCTCGATATTGCTAATGGCATTATTGCTAATATCTTGTTGAGATGCGCCGCCCCTTAATGAAATACCTTCGAATGAGCCACCCGTAACTGTAATTTTGTCTCCCGGATTAGCGCCTCCTAAAATATTGCCATGGATTCCGGCCTGACCGGCAGCCAGATAAATACCAAAAAAATCGCTGTTTCCGCCGGTATTGCTCATGTTTATGGCATTTAATGTGTTGTTATCCAGTATGTTTACGTCTGATGCATCGTTGCTTAGGTAAATTCCATAAAAATCTGCATTGCCACTGTAACTGTAGTTCGAAATGGTATTTCCGCTAATACTTGCGGGCTCGGTGGTAACATACGAAATTACATAATTGTTTCTGTTTCCTTCTACAGCAAAATTGGTGATTGTATTATTATTGATATTTGCTGCTGTGGAATTAATTGCCCTGATGGCTCTGATTGTAGCGGTTGCTGATGTGTTCGATGTCTGGATATTTTGTAAGGTATTACCCGAAATATTTGACTGGGCGCTATTTCCTCCATCTATGTAGATTGTATTATATTCGTAAGTGCCATTGTAATTCCAAATACCGGAGTTGTTGGCAGCATTTCCGCCTATTTGGTTACCCGAAATAGTATGTCCGGAGCCTTTGTCGATTTTAATGGCACCGTGTTCTAAGCTTGAAACATATTCATTGTAAATGGTGTTGTTCGAAATATTCCATGCATCGCCATTGCCCGAAGTGGTAAGCCAAATACCAAATTGTTGAAAATTGCCCATGATGTTGTTCGAAATAGTATTTTGGGCATTCGGAAAATTATTATCACCATAAGAAAATACGAGATTCAATGGATAATTGATATTGTTTTTGATGATATTGTATTCTATTGTGTTATTGTTATTTCCTACAACAGACGCGGCATCAAAAAAAACGATGCCAAGAGGATTCAGCTCAGGGGAAGCAATTAATTGTGAATATCTAATGATATTATTTTGTGCATCATTTTTAAACTGAATTACAGATTGGTCGTTTTTCTCGTGTACGAATTTCAACCATCGATTTCCATCGTTACTAAATTGACCATCAATAATATATCTTTGAGCTCCTTCGAGACGGATTAATGATTTATTAACCAGATTATTGGCTAAAATCGTTTTTTCGCTGGCATCATTAGGTTTAATGGTAATAGTGTAACTTCCGGCTCCCGATTCGGTAAGTTCTTCGGCGCCGTATACTGCCGGTTCTGTTGTATTGGCTACAATATAACAGGTAATACTTTTATCAATAATCATGGAATTGATATTGAAAAAGAAATCGCCGTAGGCCGTGAGTGTCTCAAAATCGCAGCTTGGACAATCGGTGTTGTTGCCTACGTAGTATTCTGCCTTAGGATTTACACAAACAGAAAATACATCTACATTTACACCTGCATCGGGGGCTGTATTTTGAATTGCTGTGGAGCTATGCAGCGGAGTGTTGTCGTTGAATTTTGAATAGCTCATATTGCTGGTTGTAGCTATATCCTGAGCTACAAAGTAATATTCGAAGAATAAATTATCATTTAAACCTGTTAAAGAGAATTGCCAGATGCCATCAAATTCGTTGCCGTTCAAAAGAGTAGCTTCTGCCGATTGCCATGCGCCGGGGGTGCTTCTATCTCTATACCAAATAAATGGCGCACTTCCGGCAGATGTGTTAAGTCCAACGCCACGGTCTGTAATTTGTACACTAATATCAAGGTTTGTGATGCCACAGTTTTGCGGATTAATGGCAGTGTAGGTAAATATGGGCATGTAGATATCAGAGGATGCATCGTTGGTATAATTTCCGGCATCTGCTCCAATATCAAACGGACTTAATGAAGTGCGCGTTTCGTTGTCGAAATCGCTTGTAACGGATGCAATATCAATTCCCATCCCTTCGGCCGGATTTGGTGAATTTAGATGGAGCGAAACCGTTGAAGCATTTGCCGCGGGAGCAACAAAATTGGGATTCCCGGCACCTGAATGCATATCTTTGTAATTAGTGTAGTTTTGCATACCTCTGATGTTGGTAAACTCAAAAATGTTATCGTATATAGCCAGCAGGCCGCCAGTTCCCGGAGCGAAATATATATTGTAATCGGTATTGATTGCCTCGTCGAAAGCCAAATAGTATGCAGCGTGTTTTCCTGTGCCTGCTCCGTTTGAACGTGCATTTACGAATATATTATTGTTGATTTGACTTATTGTTGATTCTTTTTTGTAGAATGAATAAGTGTTGGCGGCACCTGTAACATTATTTCCACCTATATAAACACTATTATGGTAAAAATCGGCTATACCGTTTTGATAAAAATGTATTCCATACATTACATGCGAACTTGTAATATCGGCAGCGTCGGCATCTATTCCCAAACGAATCATGTTGTTGTATACTAAGTAGTTGCCATTGTCGATGTATATTCCATGCATTTCAGAAGTTTCATTAGAAGTATTTATTTTGAATGAATGCACAAAATTTGCCTGAACGATATTTGTGGGCTTTGCTGCATCTGTGTTGTCTACGTAAATACCCGTTATTTTTATGGAACGGTTTCCGGCTATATTATTGTTTTCCAGTCCATAAACTGTATTGCCAATAATCTGATGCGGAGCTGTGGATGTGCTGTTTACCGAGATTCCAACGATAGATGCATCTCTATGGTTATTTAGCTGTCCGCTTGAGCTTTTTAGATTAAAAACCTGATTATTTGATAGTATACCAGTTGTTCGTTCCACTAAAATTCCCCTTGCTACATTTCGGCCATCGTTACTAATTGTTAAAATTGAGGCGTTTGCAATGGTGTTGTTTTGGATAAGCGTATTGTTTCCTGAGTCATAATTCCAGATGCCATAAAACCTTTTAATTGTGTTATCAGCTGCATTTCCAATCAGAATACTATTTGTTTGGCCAGAGCTACCGATAATATTTCCGACATACTCATAATTGGCCGCTGCACTGTTTGCCACAGCTTGTATTCCTATAAACCATGTATTATAATTTCCTTGCAAAGAGAAGCCGCCTATTTGATTGTCTACAAATTTGATTGATCTTAGTGAAGAACTATAGATGCCAATTACCTGACCATCGTTTGCTCCATAGTTTATTTGTATTGGATAAGTTACAAAGGCTCCGGTATTTCCGATGATATTTCCATTGCCGCTTGTGCCAACATTTACATCGCCACCCTGAATGTATATTGCGTTGAAAATACCGTTGGTTTGATTGGTGTTTGCTGTAGAAAATATGATATTGCTGAAAATATTGTTTGTAAGGTCGGAATAGACTCCATTGCTTGTATTAAGATGCATTCCGATAATGCGGCCGGTGGAGCCGGAAATATCAGTAAATCCGGTAGAAGTTTGATTCTCGTCGGCGTAGCCAATGATATTTGCATCTATGGTATAATCATATCCGCTTAGAATATCAATGGCGTAATATACAAAACTACCGGAAAAAATTCTGGGTGCCGTTTGATAGAAAGTATTTGACGAGATATTCCATGTGCTCGAATTTGCATCGATAAATATTATTTTGGTGTCGGCATCGCTGCGGAAGATATTTTCGAAATGATTGTTTAGAATTTGGTTGTTTTCGTTATTTATTCCGGTTTCGCCTGCCGAATAGATGGCATGTCGCGGAAAATCAGAATATCCGCTCATTTTGCATTGTTGAATAATATTTTCGCTGTTTCCGCTAAGACCCGTTGTTCCACCAAAAACTATAATCCCGGATGTTGCATGATTGTTGTCGGATTGAATGCGAAGATAATTTAGCTGATTATTTTTGGCTCCATTTTTAAACTCGAAAACCGGTCCAGGATTTGTTGGCCTGGTATTGGCCATTTGCCAGTCGGAAACGCCAATACTCCCGGGTCTGCCATCGAAGATAAGACCCGAAATTCCATCTATAATGATGAGGCTTTGGTTATCGACGGCACCATTTTGTGCGGTGCTGGTGCCACTTACGCCGCTTGCAGGGCGTATGGTGATATTGTAAGCCGGGTTTGTGGTGGTAAGCACATCAAAAACGATGGGCAAAGTTTCTGTATTATCGTCGTAATCGGCTAAAAGCTCAAAAAATACATAATCATCCACCACTTTTTCGCGCATTACCTGAGCTACTTCAGTAAGATTGAGAAAATCGCCTGTGGCCCCAACGGTGTAAGTACCAATTAGTGGGTCTACTTCCGCTACAATTAGATATGCAGTTCCGGAAGGAGATAGCCCGTTCAGATCAAAATTATCGGAAGTAATTTGCGTGCCCGATATGGTTCCTCCAATGGAGGTATAAGTGCCCCCGATATGTGTGTTGTTGCACTGAGCCAGAACTTTAGCCGGTGGAGTTAGAACTGTTTTTTCAGCCCGAATGTTGGTTAAATGGTCTAAGTTAACGGAATTTAGTGCAAAATCTATTTTCCAGTATCCATTATCGGCATTAAGCGGATTTCTAACGCCGTTGCCTCCAATACCACTTGTGGGAGCTTCAATAAATTCGGTTTTTAGGGTGGCAGTTCCGCTTCCCGATGTACTAATATCGAATATTTCGAGCAATTGATTTGTTGATTTGCCTACAGGGAAATTATACTGTGCCGCGGAAGCATTAGCCGGTAAGCTTATTTGTAGTGCTCCGCTGGTGAAACTGCCTGCGCCAAACAACAAATTTGATGGCAAAGTGCCTGTAACATTTAAAGTAAAGCCATCGTTGTAGTAATTTCCGTTGAGCAAGTTTACAGTCGTTGCCGAAACATCGAAGTCTGAGTTTAGACCCGTTGCCGATGAATTATCAACAGTAAAGTTGGCCAAATTACCAAGAATGGTTCCTGTACCGGTAAAATTTTGTTCTGCGCTTCCGCTAAACTTAAGTATAGAATTGGCCACAGAAGCATCTAAAACGCCGTTGTTTGCAAAATTTTCCTTAATATCGAGGGTTCTACCGTTTACAGAAAATGTGTCGTTTGGCGTGCTTATTGTTAAGTTGTTTATAGTTAGGTAGTTAGGTGCGGCGGCTTGGATAATGCCGCTTCTTCTGTACCCTGTGGGATTATTAAAAATTACGTTGTCCAGCGCTACACCAGAAGCTGCTAAGATGGAGTATCCGGGATATAAATCGTCGCCGGAGGACGAAGAAATGCCATCGCCAAAGGAAATAGTAGAACCTGTGAAATTTTTTATACCTGTTGTTCCTGCTATGTATAACGCATAGTAAGCAAGGCTGGTTTTATCGGCATGAGGGTCTGTTACCACAATGGAGCCACCGGTAAAGTTTATTTCGGCGTTATTGGGTATGAAAATAATATGGCTATTATTGGCGATATAGGTGGCATCTACTTGCGGGTCTATATTTATGGTGCCTCCGGTCATGGTAAAAGAGCAAATTTCGGTGCCACTTCCATCTTGTATATCCAGTCGTCCGTATATATTTACAGTGCCCCCATGAATAGTAAGGTCGCCCCCAGTAGATTCATTGCCTGTATTACCAATGAGTTGCAGATAATCATTTCCATCGCCTACATTAAAAGTGCCTGCATTGATGGTGAGATTTCCTGCATCTCCGATATCATTACCATCAATATAAAGTAAAGCTGTGATGGAAGTAACACCGCCGTTGATAGTAAAGTTGCTTTCTAAATCGAGGTTTTGACCAATATTCAGCGTACCGTTATTTACCATATTGTTCGCTAAAACATTGCCCTCTATTGTCATTGTACCAGGGCAGTTTAATGCTCCATTATCAATGATTAATTCACCATAAACAGTAGCATTACCGATTGCGTTCCAACCAATATAGGCATCTGCATGGTTTAGCCATAATCGTCCGGATGCATTGCAGATGGTTCGGTTTCCATTGTAAGCAATTATAGAACTCGCACTCGAAAGTTTAAATGTTCCGTTGGTAATATTGATGTTTTGAGTATTTGTGCCATTTGCATCAACAATGGTTATGGGCATGGAAATATCCAGTATGCTTGTCCAGTCGGTACCTTTATTTAGTGTAATTTCGTAGACTTCAAAAGTTCCTGTTCCGGAAATTGTTTCGTTGGTCGCTCCGGTAAAAGAAATAGTGAGCATGCCTTCGTTACCAGCATTATCGTGATATCCGTTTAAGTTCCCATCTATTTGCATGCTTCCTGCAACAGTTAGGGTATAAGTTCGGTCGCCAGTGCAAGAAAGAAAAGATTGAAGAGTTGCACCGTTTTCAACGGTAACATCTCCATTTACAGCTAAGTTTCTGTTTGAATTATTAAATTGGAGCGTGCTACCGGTTTGAACAATAAGATGGGTACAAGTTGCTGCACTGTTGTCGATGCTCATGGTGTGTCCGTTTCGGATAGTTACTGTTTCGGCATTTAATGCAGTTTGTCCGGGATATTCTGTTGCCACTACCCAAACAGAGCCATTGAATCTTTCCCAGTTGGCAATTGTACTCCAGTTGCCTGTGTTTAGAGAGCGATAGTCGTTGGTAATCTGCCCAGCAAGGTTTTTGGCTATCAATAATAATACGATTCCGATGATTAGAACTAAGTTTTTTTTCAGCATAATAAATGAGGTATTTGTGCTTGGCTATTAAACGTAAAAATGCATAAAAATGTTTTATAACTTATTTTTCAAAAAATAGCTTATAAAATTTGCTTGGGCTAAAATATCAAATATTATCCAATACGGATAAATTCTGGTATTAAGTTTTCGTTTCGTTTATAATTGATATTGTCTAAATAGCTTATATTACGCTGAATTATGCTAAAATTGTTGCGTTTTTAAATAAATGCCGACCCTGGAGTATGTGATTGATTTTATCTGATTTTATGTAATTTTCTTCCAGTGCAATGTATTATCTGGAATAAACTGGCTTTCGGTGCGTGGCTTCTTAAAAAAGATGTGATTAACTTAATTCTTGCAAAGATTTTATAGTTAGGGTCTGCTGAAAAAGTATTTAGTTTATTTAAGAGTGCATAGTAACAAAAAGTGCAAGAATCAAAAGCATAATATTTATTTTCAGTTAGGTATATTTTTCAATGAATAATTTGAAAATATGCTGAATTGGGTTGGTATATTGAGACAATGAGTAGCCGTAGCATTTATGCTACGGAATGCATGAATATACTATAATATGGGGCTTTAGCCAAAAAATTATTGATATTTTTTAGGCTAAAGCCGAT
>DYOH01000077.1 GCA_020720625.1 Acetofilamentum sp.
TTTTTACAGTAACTTATTCTTTGCTTCCAAATGCCAAATCTCCGGCATCGCCTAATCCGGGAACAATGTAAGATTTGGATGTAAGTTCATCATCGATTGCGCCAACCCATAAAGTAATATTTATATCGCTGAATTTTTTGCGGATAAAGGCTACGCCTTCTTTGCTTGCAATGGCAGCCACAAGGTGCGTATGTTTGGGAGCCCCCTGATCAAGCATAGCCTCGTAGGCCAGAGCCAGCGAGGCGCCTGTTGCCAGCATAGGATCTATTAGTATGAGTATTTTATTGTCGATGTTGGGAGATGAAATATGCTCAAATTCGATGGTGAAATGATTGTCGTTGTGGTATTTACGATAAGCTGAGATAAATGCGTTTTCGGCCCGGTCGAAATAATTCAGTAAACCCTGGTGCATAGGCAAGCCCGCTCTTAATACAGTAGAAAGCACAATTTTATTGATAGGTAGTTGCATAGATGCTATTCCTAAAGGGGTTTGCACCTCGGTAGCAGCATATTCTAGTGTTTTGCTTATTTCGTAAGCAAAAATTTCGCCTACACGCTCCAGATTTCGTCTAAAACGCATACTGTCTTTTTGAATATTTTCGTCGCGTAATTCGCCTAAAAAATAGTTTAGAAGCGAGTTTTCCTTACCTAAGTCGTGTACCATGGTGTTATTTTTTTATTAGTTTCAAAATTGGGTGTAGCTTATTTTTCTTTATTCTTAAGTATCGAACGGGTTTTGCTCCAAATCCTTCGAAAAATTTGGCTATCGAAGCTATATTCGAGCCTTCGAAGTCCAAAATAATAGCTTTTTGAGCATTTTCAAAAATAAATTTATCAATAATCTTAAAAACTGCCCCCTTTTCACGTCCTTCTTGTGTTACAGCATGTGCCAGTAGAATTACCCTTCCAGGCGATTGCAACAGAAATGCTGTGGCTAACAGGCTATTGTTATCGGAATAGGCCGAGTAGATTAAGCCTTTGCCATTGCGAACTGCAAAGGATAGTATTTTTTTTAATTGTTCGTAATGTTCTTTTTGTAGCTCCGGCACAAGCCGCGAAATTTGGAGTTTATAAAATGCTATAAATGCACCTACTGATGTTCCTTGAAGCACATTTATTTTGTTTTGTGCAGCTTTTTTTAAATTTCGGATGGTGTACTCGGAGTAATTATTTTTTAGTATTTCGTAAGACGCGGGTAAATCAAGTTCGTAGTTTGTCCTTTCCATTATTTCGAAATGTGGTTCCGAAAATTTGTTAAAACTGTTCAGATTCATTTCAATATATGGATAGTGTAATGATTTTAGGTAGAAATTAACAAGTTTTTCGTCTATTAAATGTGATGAGAAAAGTCCTAATTGTTGTGTAAAATAGGGTTGATAAACGTAGGGGATGGTAAATTTTTGTTTTGTACATATAGGCATAACAAATTCGTAATCGTCGGCAACCATGCCTTTCCAATTTGGGCAAACAATGTCGAGAAACCATGTTTCGGCATAAACAATGGCATTAAGGGAGCTTTTAACGCAATTATCCCATTTTATAAAATTTATTTCGTCGTTATTTAATAGCTTAATTTCCATTTTATATTCCATGATCCGAAAAACTGAAATATTTTTTATCTCCAATAATGATATGATCTAAAAACCTGATGTTGAATATTTCTGCTGCTGCTTTAATTTTTTCGGTAATTTTTTTGTCTTCGTTGCTTGGCTCTGTATTGCCCGATGGATGGTTGTGACAGACTATAATGGCCGAAGCCGATTTAATGATGGCAGGTTGCAGAATTAATCGTACGTCTACAATGGTGCCGCTTATACCTCCCTGACTAATTTTTACTTTATCGATTATTTTATTTGCAGAATTTAGCAAAAGAACCCAGAATTCTTCGTGGTTTATATCGCCAAGGAGCGGTTGAAATATACCAAAGGCATCTTCGCTGCTTTGTATGGTTTTTTTTTCGAGCACATCGCTAATTTTGCGTCTTCGGCCCAGTTCCAGAGCCGCCATGATGCTTATTGCTTTGGCTTCGCCAATTCCATGAAATTTTTGAAGCTCGGCTAGCTGCAATTTGCCTAATTCGTGCAGATTATTGTCTACACTATTGAGTATTCTTTTGCATAAATCAACTGCGCTTTCTTTGGTACTCCCGGAGCCAATAAGTATGGCCAATAGTTCTGCATCGCTAAGGCTTATTATTCCTTTGGCCAGCATTTTTTCGCGAGGCCGGTCGTTTACATCCCAGTTTTTTATGCTGATATTTTCGTTCATTCAATTTATTTTTCCAATGGATACACTGTTTTTTTTATGCCCTTTTCTATGCCGGTTCGCCAAATATCAATAATATCCTGATGCGCTTTTCTTTCTATAAATATGATTTCCTTTTTGGCTTCACTTTGCAGGATGCCGGGATTGGATTTTTTGTAGGTGCCTTTTCTTTTCAGAGCTTCGTTGGCTTTTCCTGCTTCCGCCTGGTATTGAAAATCGAGATTTTGATAGCTGAATAAAAATTCGCCTTCAAGGGTGTTATGCTCAAAATGGAAATCAAATTTTAATGAGTTGCATTCTCCTCCGAGTATTTCAAGGTTGTATTCGTTTTGAAGTAATTTGCCTACCCGGGCTAGTTTAAAGCTGCTAAAGTCGGCATTTCCGCTATGTTTCCAGTTAAAGGGGTAATGCGATGGGTAACTATTAATGCTAAAGGGTATTACGCGTTGAAAATAGCCTTTGAGTTGTGCATGCATGCTCGTTTTTTCATCTGAACTATCCTTACTTAGCCAAACATCGCTTACAAAACCGCTTAACTCAGTAAAATGTATTTGCTGCGGTAGTCTGTTCTGAGGCAAAAAGGTTTCTATCAGTATATTACCTTTGTGAATGTCGATGGTGTCTATTTTGAAATTATGCTCATTTGAATAAATATTTGTGAGCAGATACTCTTTGCTACTGCTGTCGGCTGCATAATTATTGTTGCTGAATATGTTTAGTACTGGTTTTTCCAGATAGATTTTATGCGCTTTAAGCTTTTTTTGCATAAGTTTTTCCAGATCGAGTTGCTCAAATACAAGTGCCTCTACATCAAATGAATTCCAGTGAATATTTTTTTGATATTGCTTGGCTATTTGATATTTTCCGATTCGCGGCGAATAGTGCATTTTTTCTATTTCGGCAATATTTAACTCTTGCGAGATTTTTATATTCTTGATAGAGGTACTATAAAGGCTATCGTTTACGAATACCAGGTTTTGCAGCGATAATACCAAGTTTTCAAAATGTAGGTTTTCTAACTTGAATTCGTTTTTTAGTACTATATTTTTTGTTTGAATTTTGAAGTTTTCGATACTTAATTCTACTTCGTTTTTGCCAAAGTTGTAGATTAGCACGGCCCCGTTTTTTATTTCCAAATGATCTATTTTGAGCAAAATACTGTCGTGTTGTGTGTTTTCTATATGTAAATCGGAATGATCAAAGGGCAAACTAACTATTTTAAATAAGGGATTTTTTAAATGAATTGCTTTTATCCATATTCTTTTTCCCATCAGAAGTGCAAAAATATCATTCGATAGAATTTCCATATCGCTCGCTTCCAGATTGTAAAGTTTTTTTACTTTTATTTCTGATAGTTTTGAACCATCGGGCGATAATTCTATGTTGCTTAGCTTTATTCCGGGAGGAAAAATACCAATGCTCATTTTTTCGTATTGAAAGGAATACAGGCCTTTTCCGTTTTCGGTTAATATTTGGGTTATATGGTCGCTGATAATTGGTTTTACTATCCAATGACTACTGCTTACCAAAAGTAAGGTAGCCAGAAAAACGAACAGAACCGGTTTTATAATTTTTTTTCTCATGCTATTGCTCTGTTTTTATAAGTTCTATAATCAGTTTTCCATTTATAAAATGGTGCTTATTCATTTTCATAAAATGGGCAAACCTGGGTAAAAAGATAATTTGTCTGCGATTGTTTAGCTCTATTACGAGTTCATCGCCAAATTTGTTTACTTTCAGGTAGGGTTCTTCCGCAAATGCCAGCTTAATTTCTAAACGGTAACCGTTTTTTATTTCCGATATTTTATAAGGTTTTTCTTTGTACAAAACTTCGGTAGATGAATAATGCTTGTAAAGTTGTTTTGAAATATTTTGTAATAATTCTATGCCAAAAATTTCTTTTCCGGCGTGTTCTACTTTTAAAATGGGTAATGGAGCAAAACTAAGTTCAACATCTTCAATATAACTTTTTTGCGAAGTAAAATACTGAGAAAAGAAGGGACTTTCCGCTTCGGGAGGCAATATTCTGTTTAATATAATGGCATCTACGTTATAACCATATAGTTGCAGATATGTAAAAGCTCTTTTGGATTCGTTGATAACCATTTTTTCGGGATTTGCCACAATGCGCATACTTGTGGTATTTTCATCGCTGAAAATCTGATGTATTTTTTCGAGTTTCGTAAAAAGGTTTTGCAGTTCTTCGTAGCCTTTATCAAGGGGCACACCGGTGGTTTTTCTTATACCTTTTCCTATGGTTTTGATGGCAAAATTTTGCATTGGAAATGCTTTGCTTACCCACCATTTTGTAACCTGAGGCAGCGTTAGCAGAGTTAGGGTTTCGCCTGTTGGTGCACTGTCTATGATCAGAACATCAAACTGGTTTTCGCTGTAGTATTTTTCAATCCACATAAAGGCAGAACCTTCTTCCATACCTGGTATTGCTGATAGTTCTTCGGCAAGTACTTTTTCTACCCCCTGCCAGCGAAAAACCGTAAGCATCAGTGAGCGAAGGTTGCCCCAGTATTTTTGCATGGAGTAGTATAAATCCAGTTCTTGTGCCCATAAATTTTCGCCTATTTTTATCGGCTCCGGACCTAAGGATATACTTAGTGCATCTGATAAACTATGGGCTGGGTCGGTTGAAATTACCAGTGTTTTTAAACCTTTGCTTGCTGCATCTATCGCTGTTGCTGCTGCTATGGTGGTTTTTCCTACGCCTCCTTTGCCGGTAAATAATATTATGCGCATACGCTCTTTAAATGAAGTTTAAAGATAGAAAAACTTTGCCAATTCTTTTGTCCCTTTTATTTTTTATTAAACTTATTTTTATATTTCGTTTTCTCTACTTCCGCCAAAACCATTTACTTTGCTTTGTATAAAAAAAACACCTTTTGCACTTCCAAAAGGTGTTTTTTTTATACAAAGCAAATTTTTTTGCTATTTTTTTACTCTTTCGGAATACGAACGGTCGCGGGTATCAACTTTTATAATGTCGCCTGTATTTACAAATAGAGGTACCATTATGGTGGCGCCTGTTTCTACAGTTGCCTGCTTTAAGGAATTGGTCGACGATGTATCGCCTCTAACACCTGGTTCTGTGTAGATTACCTCCAAAACTACAAAGGGTGGTAATTCTACTGTAAGTACGTTTTCGGTGTCGGCGTGCACAACGATATCTACTTCCATGCCTGCCTTGAGTAAATCTGTATTGGGCACTAAGTCGCCCGATATGGATATTTGCTCAAAAGTTTCCTGGTGCATAAAGTAATAGCCCATTTCGTCGTTGTATAAATACTGGTGCGGACGATGTTCAACGCGAGCTACGTTTACTTTTACACCTGCGTTAAAAGTATTTTCGAGTACTTTTCCCGATGTAAGACTTTTTAATTTTGTGCGCACAAAGGCGGCTCCTTTTCCCGGTTTCACATGCTGAAATTGAACGATGGTATAAAGATCGTTATTAAATTCAATGCATAGTCCATTTCTGAAATCTGCAGTTGTTGCCATATAAAGATAGTAATTATTAATTTTTTGTTCGCAAAAATAGTTTAAATCATATAAATACAAAAAAAATCAATGTAATCCATTTTTATTCTTCCTACCTGTGAAAAAAATAGTACGCTACAAAGATGGCTGCAATAATGCCTGCAAAATCGGCTATTAAGCCTGCTGGTACGGCATGTCGCGTTTTTTTTATGCCTACAGACCCAAAATACACTGCAATAATGTAAAATGTGGTGTCGGTGGCTCCCTGAAATGTGGCTGCCAAGCGGCCTGCAAACGAATCTGCGCCAAATTCTTTCATTGTTTCCACAAAAAAACCTCTTGCACCACTGCCGCTTAATGGTTTCATTAGTGCTGTGGGTAAGGCATCTACAAAATCCGAATTTAATCCGCTCCAGTCTACAAGTTTTTTTATACCGCCTACTATTATTTCCAAACTGCCCGAGGCTCTAAAAACTCCTATAGCTACTAGTATGGCAATCAGGTAAGGAATTATTTTTATGGCTATGCCAAATCCATCTTTGGCCCCCTCTACAAAACTTTCATAAACGTTAATTTTTTTTATGGCTGCCAGAATTATAAAACTGATGATAATGCTAAATAGAAGTATGTTGCTCCCTAAAGTTGAGTATTGCTCTATTAAATGTTCCGGAAGATTGTTTAGTTTATATATTAATGCTGAAATTAGGAGAATAAAGCCTCCTAGATAGGCCATAATTACTTTGTCGAACAAATTTATTTTTTGATAAATGGCTACCGTAATCAGGCCGGCTAAAGTACTTGCACTTGTGGCTAGCAAAATGGGTATAAAAACATCGGCAGGGTTTGCGGCTCCTTCTATGGCTCTGTAGGCCATCACCGATACCGGAATCAGCGTTAAGCCCGAGGTGTTGAGTACCAAAAACATAATCATGGCATTGCTGGCGGTATCTTTTTGTGCGTTACTCTCTTGCATTTGATTCATGGCTTTTAAGCCCATTGGTGTGGCTGCATTGTCTAGGCCTAGTATATTGGCGGCTATATTAAGTAACATGGAGCTATACGCCGGATGGTCTTTTTCTAGTTCCGGAAATAGGCGGCTGAAAAAGGGTCCTACCAATTTTCCCAGAATTTTTACGATACCCGCATTTTCGCCGATTTTTAATATCCCCATCCATAAGGCTAAAACTCCGGTTAAGCCTATAGATAATTCAAATCCGGTTTTGGCCATATCGAAAGTGCTTTGAATCAATTTCGAAAATATTTCCACATCCTGAAAAAAGATGAGCTGAATCAGGGCACTTATAAAGGCTATGATAAAAAAGAAGATCCAAATATAGTTTAATATCATGTGTATACAATTTATTAGGCTTTGTTTTGAGACCGAATATAGTTTTGTAAACTATGTATTTGTCTGATTTATTATATCTTATGGTATATCTTGTTTACAATTGTATTGGTGAAATTTTCGTTTGTGAAAACAAAAAAATCGGGTAAAAAGTTTTTTATAAATCAGAATTTACAAATATATATTTTAATTTTGGATCACAAAACTGTTTTTGACATGCTTAAAATGCCTATTTTCTGGCATTGCTTTTGTTTTCTTTGATACAAATTTTAGCCCAAAATGATTGTAAGAGTTATTTCTTTTATGATGATATTGCCAATTAGCTTGTTTGCACAAAAAAAGTACAAGCTTGTGGATGCAACAAGTGGTAATCCTATTCCTTTTGTGAATATATGGGTTAAAAATCAGAATGTTGGGACTAGTTCGTCTAAAAACGGAATTTTTGAACTTCCGGAGCGTGTATATTTTTCGGATACTTTGGTATTTTCGGCCGTCGGATATTTCGATGGTATCATTTTATTCAAAAATCTTGCTGATACTTTTCTGATGATGCCTAGAACTTACGAATTGGGCGAAATAATGGTAAAAGCCGGCGAGCGAAAAAAACAGCTTTGGATAGGTGCTTTTAAGCGTAATCGCATCAATTTATGGTACGCCGGTAGTCAGCAGCCTAATATGATGGCCGGTTTTTTTCCCTATAAGGCTGAATATTTCCAAACTCCTTGTCTCATAGGAATAGAAATGTTTCTAAATAGTTATTTGCCTGATGTTAAGGTAAATATTAGGCTTATGAAACCGGATTCTGCCGGTTTTCCCGGCGAAAATGTTTTTCATCGCTCTTTGGTAATGAATATTCGGAAGGGAAAGCATGTGCAATACCTCGATTTATCAGAATATTCCATTATTTTTCCGCCCGAAGGATTATTTGTTGCCTTGGAATGGATTGTGATTCCGGAAAATAATTACCAAGTGGATTATTTTGATAAGAAAACGCTGCAAAATAAAACTGTTCCGTTTTATCAGCCGGAAATAGGTGTAATTCCGTTAGAAACTAACGATTTAACCTATATGTATACTGGTGGTAGCTGGCGCAAAATCTGGAAGCATCAATCGGAAGTATTGCCAAAATATTCAGGCAAATATCCCTTTCCAGCTTTCCGGCTATTGCTTACAAACTAATTTTTTTAATGTTGATGAAATTTGATTAAGCCTTCTAAAGGATCTTTTGTGATGTGGCATATTTTAAAACTTGTTTCGGGAATGCTTTTTCGAAGAATTTCATCAAAATGATAGGCTATGGAACCTACAAATGCTATATTTTCTGACAGGTCGAGATAGTTTTCCAGATTTTGGTGATAGAAATTTTTGAATTCTGATTTTATCAGGGATTGAATTTTTTTATGATTTTGAAATTTTCCAGCCCATTTGCATACTTGTGCAATTAAAATATGGGGGTAGGGGAGGGCATAAATTTGCGATAAATGTGATAGGTATAATTCGTCGGTTAAAAATTTTTTGAGAGAATCTTGCAGTTCTATGGGTAATTCGTTTCTAAAATAGTGCTTTAGAATACTTTTGCCAATCGAAAACCCGCTACCCTCATCGGCTAGCAGATAGCCCAGCGAACTTACTTTTTGTGCTATTTCTGCTCCATCGAAATAACCCGAATTTGAACCGGTTCCCAGTATGCAGATTATGCCTTTTTTTGCTCCAAATGTTCCTCGGGCTGCTGCAAGCAAATCTGAATAAAAAAAATATTGCGAAGAAAAAATTTGGGATTTGATGATGGCCGAATAAATTTTTTTTTCATGTATGTTTGAATATCCAGCCAAGTAAAAATGTATTTCGTCGAATAAGCCGGTACGGTTTATCGGCCATTGATTCATTTTTTGAATCAGGCTTTCTTCTTTGTCAATATTCAGATTTATTCCTTCGGAATCAAATAGTTGAATGGCTTGATCATTGTTTATTATGGCAGCTTTTATTCGGGTTGCACCACCGTCGATTATCAATTTCATTTTTCTTCTTGTTTCTTTTTTCTAAGTGGACTAAATTTTTGAACCCAAATTGTCCACATGACAAAAGTAAGAAGGTAAATGGAATAATTAAAAAAAGTATCGTGATTAAATTGTGTATTTTCCGGACAACAATACGAATTGTAGGCTAAACCAATAACTCTGAAAATATTTATGAGTATAATAAAGGCAATTCCGGTGGGTATATACCACAGTTTGTGCTTATAATTTCCCGGAAAGGCCAGAATAAATCCGGCAAATATTCCCATAAGATTTCGGCCCATGCAACCGCGCAGCAGATTTACACTTTGACTTGCGCCTTCAATGAAGATGATTGTGCCGCTCTGGTGTGCTTCTAATCCAATAGTGTCAAGTATTTTTTCAGATACATAGAGTATTAGATGGCTTAATAAAGCACTTGCTTTTTCGTAGTGCGGATGCACGTGTTGGTTGTATCTAAAAAAATTGTAAAACAAAAACCAGACAGCTACAAGAAAAATCCCATTAATAAAAAAACGTATTAATGGGTTCAAAGTGCTATAGTATTTTTGTATTTTCCTCAATTTATACTTCTTCGCTGTTGTATAATTTTTTTGCTCCGTAGGCAATGCCTGCTGCAATAAGTAATCCAAGCCCTCCATCAATGGGTATGGCTATAGGATCGGGCGGTGGAGGCTGCGCAATTGCTGATTTCGTGAATTCAGGGCAAATCATAAAAAGCATAAGCAGCATACTCACAATAATAATTTTCTTTGGCATAGTGTTTCGTCTTTGGATATTTTAACGTAAGAATTTCATTTTGGTTGCAAGTTGTGTGCAAATATTTGAAAAAAAAATTGAGATTAACAAAATATTAGCTTATTCAGGTGGTATTTCCTGTTCTTTTAAAAATTTATCTTTTAGATGATTAGCAATGATAAAATCCGACTGCTTCACAAAAAGCCTGATATTTTGCATACTGGCTGGGGCTACCCAACCGGCCAACGTGCTCGACTGAAAATCGTTGCGAATAATACTGGCAATATAATTTTGATATAGAAATTCGTTTAGCGCACTTATTTCGATATATGTACCAGAATGCAGTAATACTATTTCATCGCCTCCGCTCATTTTTAAAATTAAAGTGATTCGAGTAAGTTGATTACCAGTTTGGCCATTTTTAGTTCGGCTTGTTTGGCCACTTTTTGCACCTCTTCGTGCGATACCTCAACTATTTTGCCCGGTACTCCTAGGTCGGTGATTACAGAAAGTCCCAAAACTGTCATATTCATGTGCCGAGCCACTATTACTTCGGGTACTGTGCTCATGCCAACTGCGTCGGCACCTGCGGTTCTGTAGTACTTGTATTCTGCCGGTGTTTCAAAGGTGGGGCCGCTTACTCCGGCGTATACACCTTCCTGAACTTCGAAGCCTAATTTTTGTGCAATTTCTTTTGAAGTTGCAATTAGTTTTTTATCGTAAGCTTCGCTCATGTCCGGAAATCTTGTACCCAGTTTGGCATCATTAGGGCCACGAAGCGGATGTTCCGGAAAAAAATTGATATGATCGTTGATAAGCATTAAATCGCCTATTTCAAAATTCGGATTTACGCCGCCGCTTGCATTAGATACTATGATAAAGTTTATTCCCAGCATTTTAAATACCCTTACCGGAAAAGTTACTTCCTGCATGTTGTAGCCTTCGTAATAATGAAAACGACCCTGCATGGCAACAACGTATTTGTTGCCTAAATATCCGAATATTAGCTCTCCTTTGTGCCCTTCTACTGTAGATACCGGAAAATTTGGTATTTTGTTGTAGCTTATTTTTAGCTCTACCTTTATTTCGTTGGCAAGACCGCCTAAGCCGGTTCCTAAAATAATGGCCACTTCGGGCTGTTTACTGATTTTTGTGCGGAGAAAATTAGTGCTTTCTTCTATTGTTTGCCACATACTGTAATATTTGTTCGTGAAATTCTTTTGTTTTATTTAATAATTCAACTTCTATTTCAATGTAAAAGTAGTGATTTTTTTCTTTAAATATATCTTCGTTTAATTCTTTGAGTCGGCTAGCATCTTTTTCGCTTGTAAGAATTATTTTTTGCCCTGTTTCTGAACTATATTTCTTCTCTATTTCTTCGATATCTTTTTTCTGAAAAGAATAATGGTCCGGATATTCAAAATGTCCGGCCAGCTTGCCGTGTTGTTCTATTTCGTTTTTTAAGTGTTGTGCTTGTGCTATACCTGTGAAAAGTATTATTTTTTCGTACTTACTCAAAAATGCATCCCAGTTCTGCGCTTCGGTATTTTGGCCAAAAACCGGCTTCACATTTGCGTAAAGCATGGTACTAAAATATAAATCCTGGTAGGGATACATTTTTAGTTTATTAAACACTATTCGTTGCTCAATGGGTTTTAGATTGGGTGGGCATTTGCTGGTTATTATCAATTGTGCTCTTTTTTTCTGATGCGGATGCTCTCTCAATCTGCCCAAAGGTAAAAGATGGTCTTCGTAAAAGGGACGGTTATAATCGTTTATTAGTATTGATAAGCCAGGTGTTATTTTTCGGTGCTGAAAGGCATCGTCGAGCAAGATTACATCATATTTATTTTTACTGATAATTTTTTTTACGCCTTGCACGCGTTTTCCATGTGCAAAAAATCCGACCATGGGAAATTTCTTATACATTTGATATAGCTCATCGCCGAGGTTTTCTATTCCGGCTTTTGTTTCGCTGTCCTGAAAACCTTTAGATTTACGCTTGTATCCGCGACTTAAAACGGCAATTTTGTAGTTTTTTTCAGATAAAAGGCGTATTAGATATTCTATGTGAGGTGTTTTTCCGGTACCACCTACGGTGATATTACCTACAGAAATTACCGGAAATTTAAATTCGGTGGAAGGAATGATTTGCCAATCGAATAATTTATTGCGTGTTTCGGTAATTATGTCGTAAACAAAGGCGATTGGGGCAAGTGCGAGAGTGTAAAAAAAATTGTGCTTCATCAGTAAATCATTTGTGAACCCGGCTTCTTTTAAGTGCTTGGTGCGATATTTTTTTGGTATGTATAAATTCAAATAATGGTTTGATAAAAAAATAAAGCGTCATAAACTGCGACTAACAGATTATGGCGCTTTGTTTTAACCTTTGTTTCTTACTCAATTATTAATTTTTCGGGCATCAGTGCCAAGGGGCCATCATAGTTTTGCAATAAATTTAGAATCTGTAAATAAGCTTTGCCTATGGCATTATCCAATAATGGCATACTTATTCTTGTTTCGCCGCTTAAATCGGCCATAATTTGTTCAATCGGCGTTTTTACCTTTGGATACTCTACTATTCTGTAATCATCAGTAATATTGGCCATTGTGGCTGCCGAAAGGGTGGCTCTTTTTAAACCGCCAAAGGCATCTATCAGTTTTATGTCAATGGCATTTTTACCGCTCCATACTCTACCTTGGCCTATTTCGTCTACCTGTTCTTTTGAAATTTTTCGTCCTTCGGCTACATGCGAAATAAATATGTCGTAAATTTCTTCGATACTTTTCTGCACAATTGCGCGCTGTTCGTCGGTTAACGATTTATCTAATGAGCCTAAATCTGCATGACGTGCTGTTTTTACTCCGTCGAAATGAATATCTAGTTTTTTATTAAGTAATACCTGGGCATTAAACATTAAACCGAAAACACCTATAGAACCTGTAATGGTGGCCGGATCGGCAAAAATGGAATCGGCAGCGCAAGATATGTAATAGCCGCCAGAAGCTGCATAATTACCCATTGAAACAATCACCGGTTTAACTGCTTGTGCTAGTTTTACTTCGTGCCACATAATATCCGAGGCTAAGGCGCTTCCTCCTGGCGAGTTAACTCTAAATACAATGGCTTTTATGCTACTGTCTTTTCTTGCTTCGCGAAATGCTTTCAGAATGGTTTCTGAGCCCATATCGCCGTCGCCGCCTTCGCCGGTTACAATTGTGCCTTCTGCATAAATTACGGCAATTTTGTTGCGCGATAGTTTGGTTTTATTTGTTTCTGGTACTTTTTTATATTCCTTAAGCGATAGTAGGTTTAAATCTTCTTTGGCATCTATTCCCGATTTCTCTTTTAGGTATTGCACAATTTCTTCGCGATACATGGCCTGGTTTATTAATCCAAGCTCAACGGCTTCTTTGGCGCTGGCTTCTACTACATTATCGGCAATACTCTGCAATTTTTCTTCACTGATGTTTTTGCTTGCACTTATGTCGCTTAGTATGGTTTCCCATAAAGAGCCTACGTAAGTTGATGTTTGTAAACGGTTTTCCTCGCTCATTTTTTTGTACATAAAAGGCTCTACAGCACTTTTAAATTTTCCATGGCGGATTATTTCCGGTTGTACGCCAATTTTTTCGAGTAATCCGGTGAAAAACATTACATTGGCCGATAATCCACTGAAACTTAAGGAGCCAACCGGTTGCATATATATTTCGTCGGCTACACTGGCTAAATAATAGGCTCCCTGAGTGTATGAATCGGAATAGGCAATGATAAAATTAGAAGAATCTTTATAGGCTTCAAGTGCTTGTCTTATTTCTCTGATGCTTGCTAACCCGGCATTTACGGTGCTTAAATGTAAGAAGATACCTTTTATGCGTGCATCTTTTTTTGCTTTTTCTATGCTGTTGAGAATATCGTTTAATCCAGTGCGGGCAATGCTTGGCATTCCTGGTATTTCTAGGTTGTCGAACGGATTTTCAGTATGCCTGTCTACAATTTCGTTTTCAAAGTTCAGCACTAAAATGCTGTTGTCTTTTACAACTGTTTCTTTTTCGGCACCTGAAATGGCTATTTGCAAAATGCCCACGCTGATGATAAGCATTAGAAAGGCACTAATAAATATGGCTACAATGCCTGCTAGGGTGTACTTTAGAAAATTTTTCATGGCTTTTTTTGTTTTTTCGTACCAAAATTAGGAATTTATATTTAATTAATGCGGATAATTCGTAAATTTTGACGATTTTTTGTATTTTTCTCCATCTTTCAGATTAAGCGTATGCAAGTTATTATCCCTCGGAGTAGTTTTTTTGGCTATGATAAAATTATTTGCTTACTCATGGTGGCGATTTTCCAATGGGGAAGAATTTCTGCCCAAAAAATCAACTTTTCGGATAATCCGGATCAGGAAAACCGTTTGAGTTTCCAAAATAGGGTTCCGGCCGAATGGGAGAGAGCAGATATGTTGGTACTTGTTTGGCAATCATATTTTCAAACCATTTCTAAACTCGCTCATTTTGCTCAATTCGATGGTAAGGTACTCATTATTTGTGCCGACAGTAATGCGGTGATTAAATATTTTCAAAAGCAGGATTTTCAAACATCTAATTTGTTTTTTTTGCAGATTGATTTTAATACCCCCTGGATTCGGGATTATGGTCCTGTAAATTTATACCTGGATAAGCTCGACAGCCTTATTTTAGTCGATTTTTTATATAACAGAAAACGAAACAGCGACGATTTAATACCCCTGAATCTGGCAAAATACAGTAATCTGAAAATTATGCAAATGAATAGCCCTAGTAAAGGTTTGGTGCAAATTGGCGGTAACTTTATGACCGATGGAATGGGGTCGGCTTTTTCTTCGCGCTTGCTTGTTGGCGAAAATGAACATGTTTCGGAGCAAGGTTTAAGGCAGTTGTTTCAAAATTACATGGGAATTAGTCAGTATGTATTGTTTGATACCTTGCATTTTGATATTATTCATCATATCGATATGCACATGAAATTGGTGAATGAAGAGACTATGCTGGTGGGAAAGTTTCCCTATGGAATGAGCGATCAGCCGGTGATTGACAAAAATGTAAATTACCTTACCCGCAATTTTCACACCCCTTTTGGCAATAAATACCGGATTGTGGATATACCCATGCCCGATGATTTTGGTCGATTTGCCGATTCTACTGGTTGGGCCGATTATCTTACCTATACCAATTCGCTTATCTTTAATCAAACGGTTTTTGTGCCAATCTATGGCATTGAATCTGATAAGATGGCATTGGCCATTTATAAACAAATTTTTCCTGCCTACAAAATTATTGGTATTGATGTTTCGGAGCCTATTATGCACGGCGGTGCCCTCCATTGTCTGAGCTATACTATGGCCGCACCTGTTTCGGAATACCTTTGGATTTCAAATCCGGTTTGTTCTGATACTGCCATTTCGATCAAGGCATTGGCTCTTTCTCCTTTTCAAGTTAAGCACATTGATTTATTTTATCGTGCAGCTAATGAAAAAAAATTCAGCAAAAAAACCTTTGCCCAGAAAAATGATTCCTCGGTTTTTTTTTATATAGAGGTTCCTGTTGCCACGGATTGTGTTAAAATGGAATATTATGTACAAGCTAAACTTGATAATAAATATTTGATGACAAGGCCTTTTATGGCACCGGATTTTTATTTTACCGAATACTTGGTATTGCCCGAATTTGAATCGCTTCGTCTGCGTAATGATACTTTTATTTGGAATGGTGGAAATTTTGAATTGTTACAATTAGCCCCAGGATTATCTAAGGATTTTATTTTTTTTTGGAAATCACTCGACGATATAACTATTAAAGATGCGTCTTCTTTAGATGCATCGGTGCGATTAAAAGCCTACGAAAAAGACTTTGTTTATTCGTTCAGACTCACTGTTTTTAACGGTAGAAGTATCCTTTATCACGATTTTTTTGTTAATAGAATGGCCGGAAATTACGAATTGAGAAGAAAACGATAAAATGATTATCTTTGACAAATTTTTTTTATGAGTGAGAATAAAACTGGACAAGTAATTAAATCTACCGGAAGTTGGTACAAAGTAAAATCGGGAAACGAAATTTATCAGTGTAAAATCAGAGGAAAACTTAGGCTAAATGTTGCCGTTAAGGCTACAAATCCGGTGGCTGTGGGCGATTTTGTCGATTTTTTTGTTGAACAAAATCAGCACGAGGCTGTGATTACAAATCTTCACGACAGAAAAAATTATATCATCCGGAAATCGACTAATTTATCCAAGCAGGCTCATATTTTAGCCGCGAATGTTGATTTGGCTATACTTGTTATTACAGTGGATTTTCCCAAAACTGAGCTTGTTTTTATAGACCGCTTTTTGGCTGCCGCCGAAGCCTACTCTATTCCTGTGCTTATTGTAGCCAATAAATACGATTTGTATGAAGCAGAACAGCTCGAAACCCTCGAATTTTTTGAGTTAATGTATCAAAGCATTGGATATCAGTTTTTGTCGGTAAGCGTAAAAACCGGAAAGGGAATTCAAGCGCTGAAAACGATTACGGCCGGAAAGATTATCGTTATTGCAGGAAATTCGGGCGTTGGAAAATCAAGCCTTGTTAAAGCACTCGACGAGTCTATTGATCTTAAAATCGGTGATATTTCGCTAGCCAATAAAAGTGGTAAACATACTACAACTTTTGCCGAGATGCACGAAACGGCTTTTGGAGCAAAAATAATTGATACTCCTGGTGTTAGGGCTTTTGGCTTATATGATTTTAAGAACGAAACCGTTGATCATTTTTTTCCTGAGATATTTAAACTTGCGGCCTCTTGTAAATTCGGAAATTGTACTCACAGGCACGAACCCGGATGTGCGGTAGTGGCGGCCTTGGAAAAGGGAAAACTCAGCCCGACCCGCTATAATAGCTATATAAACATTTTAGAGGGCGACGACGGTAAGTATAGGGAGGATGTTTATAAGTGATACAGAATATCGCCTCTTTGAATCGAGCAAGTCGGGAATGAAGTAGTTCGATAGAGCATTTTAGTTGCTCAAATCGCATTTCAAGTGGGTGGAAATGCCATTTGCACTCCCTGTGTCAGGTTTCAAGTAGTTTGAAATGGCTAATCGCTGAATTTAGCCGCGTTAGCGGCGATATCTTTGTAGTAATATCAATTTTTTAGGCCTTATAAAGCCACGTAGTGGCGAAATGGAATAAACAATCATTATTTCGGAGCTACGCTCCTTTAAGACCGTTTGCATTAACAATCTTCTACAAAGATTTCGCAACCAAGTGGCTGAATGCGTTTAAATTGCTTATTTTTACTAAGGTGTAACTAGCGATAAGGTTTTTTTACTTACTATGTTTTGTTCATGCTAAGCGTAAATTAAGAAATATTGGGAAATACCTTATCTGTTTTTACACCTTAGTAGAAATAATGGAAAACATACCAGAATAGTACCTTATTACCTTATTCAAAATATGAGAGTTATGAAAATAGAATACAATAATTTATATACCCATTTTGTATTTACAACCTTACACAGGCAGCCAATAATTCCAGAAAAAAACAGATAAAGGATAGAAAAATTCATTTCGGGAGTTGCCAAAAAATTTGATTGTAGAATATATTCAATATATGCAAACCATGAACATGTACACTTTTTGATATCTCGAAATCCTAATATTTCGGAAGAATATATAGCCACAAAAATTGCCGAGGTAAGTGAAAAATTCATCAGAGATAATAAATTAACGGATGATGATTTTAAGTGGCAGGAAACAGGATCGGCATTTTCGGTTTCAAAAGGCGATGTGGATAAAGTTTGTAAATATATCTTAAACCAGAAGGAACATCATCGGAAAATAACATTTCAAGAAGAATACGATAAATTTATCGAATTTTATGAAAAAACCATAAGACCAATTGAATAAGGTGATAAGGTGTAGATGCTTGGTTGTTGCTTATTTCTACTAAGGTGTAACGAGCAATAAGGTTTTTTTTACCGTTGTATTGTTTATGTTGAACGTAAACTAAGAATTATTGGGCAACACCTTATCTGTTTTTACACCTTAGTAGTAAACAAACTGTGTCATTTTTCTACCACTTGGTTTCGTCGTACTCAATCAAAAAAGTTGAAATTTCGAT
>DYOH01000078.1 GCA_020720625.1 Acetofilamentum sp.
ATTTTATAAAAATCAACGCTGGCAGGGTTTTTAGACTAGACTCATAAATAAAAATATTTAAGTAATAAAATTGATCTTAATCAATCTTATACCATTATCTATTTATAAATTATTCCGAATTATTTTAAAAATAGTCAATGCTTAAAGATGATAATAATTGAAAATAAAGTGTTACGCATTTGTTTCGGTAAAAAATGTAATATGTAGAAATAGGACTGTTTTGACAGTTGAATCTGTATTATGTGGATAGAAAGTAAAATAAGCAAAAGATTAGCTTTCAAAGCAGCAATTTGAAGCATACTTTACGACATATAAATAGCTGCTCAAAAAAAAGTATCAAAAGTTTTGAAAGTTAAAAAAACTTTCTACTTTTGCACTCGGGTAAGTCTTATACGGCCAGCTCCTGTTGAACTCCCCCAGGTCCGGAAGGAAGCAAGGGTAAATGGTTGTAGCGGTGCGATATAAGTAGCTTACCCATTTTTTAATACTCAATTCTAATGGAATAATGCCAAATTCCGATAACAAACTCATAAAATCAAATAATTATAGATTATGAAATTTTTTATTGATACAGCAAATCTGGAGCAAATTCAGGAAGCACAAGACTTAGGTGTGCTTGATGGTGTAACCACTAATCCTTCTCTTATGGCCAAAGAAGGCATTGCCGGCGATGAAAACATAAAAAATCATTACAAAGCAATTTGTGAGATTGTAGACGGAGATGTGAGTGCCGAAGTAATTGCAATCGATTTTGAAGGTATGATAGCCGAAGGAAAAGTATTAGCAGATTTACATCCCAATATTGTTGTAAAAGTGCCCATGACCAAAGATGGGATTAAAGCAATAAAATACTTTAGCGAAAATGGCATTAGAACCAACTGTACGCTGGTTTTCTCGCCTGGTCAGGCATTATTGGCAGCCAAAGCAGGCGCAGATTATGTTTCTCCATTTATTGGCAGATTAGACGATATTTCATCAGATGGAGTTCAGCTAATTTACAAAATTGTAGATATGTATAATTACTACGGTTTCGAAACTCAGGTTTTGGCTGCATCTATTCGTTCTTCGCAACATATTATGCAGTGTGCAGAAGCCGGAGCTGATGTAATTACCGCTCCTCTTAGCGCTATACTCGGTTTATTAAAGCACCCGCTTACAGATATTGGATTAGAAATATTCTTAAAAGACTATAAAAAATTAAATTCGTAGTTTTAACAAAAATCTACCAAAGGTTAGCGCGGCTAACCTTTTTTTCTTTATAAAGTTTTACGTACTTTCGCCGCTGTAAAATATTTTATTACTGCTTCGCCCAGCAATGCAAACAAAGTTCTTTAAATTCTTATTAGTCAGTACCTTAATATTAGTTTATGCCACAGAAAATAAACTAAAGGCACAGCATAATGATTCATTAGTATATTACCAGCAAAATTTGCTTCATCCACAAAAAAAAGTCGCAATAAAATCGTATCATTTTCTTATTCAGCATTTCGAAAATATAAATCCAATAAAAGCCTTAGCCCTTGCAGATTCTGCAATACAGCTAACTAAAGATAGCGCTTACAAAACAGCCCAAGCGCAATTTCTTATTCACCAAGGCAACATTCACCTTCAAATGGGATTATTCGATAGGGCACTCGCATCTTTTTACAAAGTAATACTAATGACCAAAGATACTGCCATCGAAACAGAGCAAGCCGAGGCTGCTGTAAATATTGCTTCGCTATATTTACAGTTTGGCTATTTTACAGAATCCTATCAACTAATAGCAATGGCAATTCCTGTTTTTGATTCGCTAGGAAATGCACACGGCAAAATGAAGGCCTACACCCTCCTTGGTTTAATTTACAGCAAAACAAATGATATGGGCAGTTCAATTGAATCTTTTCAATTGGCGCTTGCCATTGCAGATAGCATAAAACAAAACAAAAATCTTGCTATCATATATTTAGAAATGGCAAATCATTTCATGAAAGAAAAAAACATAGAATCGGCAGCCAAATTTTGCCATTTGTGCCTAAAAACTACCAAAGAAATTAAATACCCAGTTATTGAAGGCGATTGCTACAAACTTTTGGCCGACCTTTACAAAGCAAAAAACCAAGCAATAGCATCGAAACATTATTATTTATTGGCTCTCAAGCACGATTTTACAAAATATAAGCCTTATCTAAGATTAAATATCTATCACCAACTCTCAGAAATAGCAGTTTTACAACAAAATACCATTGAACAGTTAGCCTATTTGTCTTTATATTCTAATCTCTCCGATAGTTTAATTCATGAGCGTGCAACTTTTCAAATCAAACAATTTATTCAAAAAATAAATGCCGAGCAGCAAATAAGAAAAGATGCATCATTGGTTCGTAAAGAAATATCCAACAAAGACAAAAAACTTAAAGAACAAGAGAAAAAAATTGGGAATTATGCCGCTTATCTGGGCATTACAGGTATTTTAGCACTAGCCATTATTCTGTATTCTTATGTCCTAAAAAAAGCAAATAAAAAACTTATCTTTCAAAAAGAAGAAATCAAGGAGCGCAACGACGAAATGCGCCAGCAAGCTGATGAAATAAGTGCTCAGGCAGAAATGCTGAGCAAGGCAAACGAAGAATTGGAAAAACTTTCGATTGTTGCCCGCAAAACCGACAACGCAGTAATTATTTGCAATAAAGAACAAGAAATTCTTTGGGTGAACGAAAGTTTTGAAAATTTTTATGGTTTTACTTTGGCAGAATTTAAAAAACAGTTGGGCACTAAACTTTTTGAAGTGAGCGGAAAT
Source organism: Acetofilamentum sp. (assembly GCA_020720625.1). Lineage (GTDB taxonomy): Bacteria > Bacteroidota > Bacteroidia > Bacteroidales > DYOH01 > DYOH01. The sequence goes on from DYOH01000078.1 coordinate 2,780, forward strand.
AAAGAAATTAAAGAATATGTAAAAGAAGCTGAACTAAAACGCGATTCTGTTGTGTACTCAAACCAATATATTCAGAAAAATGGCCATATTATTTGGACCCAAACTGTATTAACACCTGTTTTTAATATGGAAACAGACGAATTAGATAAGTTTATTGCAATCGATTCGGATATTACTGAACTTAAAGAAGCTAAAGATTTTATTGAAATTCAAAACAAGGAAATTACTGCAAGCATTAGCTATGCAAGCAAACTACAAAAAGCACTTTTGCCTTTACCTATCTTTGCCAATGCAATTCTGGAAAAGCATTTTGTTTTGTACTACCCCAAAGATATTGTGAGCGGCGATTTTTACTGGATGGCTCAAAAAGATAACAAAACGGTAATTGCGGTGGCAGACTGCACCGGACATGGCATTCCGGGTGCCTTTATGACAGCACTATCGGTTGTTCTGCTACGAAGCACTATCGATAGCGATAAATCGCTTCAGCCAGAGAAAGTACTCTTCGAACTTCGTAAAAATCTTATCAAAACACTGCATCAAAGAAATATTTCTGGCTCGCTTAAAGACGGTTTCGACATTTCTCTCGTATATTTGGATAATAATTCCGGTTCATTAGATTACGCCGGCGCTAATCTGCCCTTAACTATCATCAGAAATAATGAAATAATTTATTTAAAACCTGACAAAATGCCTATCGGTATTTTTGATAAAGACGACGAAAATTTCAGTAAACAAACTTTTAAACTCCTGCCAAACGACATGGTTTATATGTACACTGATGGGTTTATGGATCAATTTGGCGGCCCAAAAGGAAAAAAATACTATCGACGACGCTTGATGCGTTTTCTGCAAGGAATTGCTTCACAAGATATTAATTACCAAAAAAGGATGCTTGCCAAAGAATTTATTTATTGGAAAGGCGAAAATGAGCAAATTGATGATGTGCTTCTTTTAGGTTTCAGATTCGAATAAATTGCCATCTAAATGCTTAAATCAAAAATTATTCTCCTTTAGGACATTAATCTTTTTCTTGCCAAAACGGAAATAATTCTTTTTTAGACAGCCGTGATTGAAAAATCTCTTTCGGGTAGGCCACATCAGTTAAAAACAAAGCATTTCCAGGAACAGAAAAACCAGCCTCTGCTCTACTCCTTTGATTTATTATTTGATTAAATTGTGCTACCGATTTTTTTCCTATTCCAACATCTAACAAACTTCCAACAATGGCTCTTACCATGTTGCGCAAAAAACGATTTGCACGTATGCTAAAAATAAGCATATCGCCTTGTTTTATCCAAAATGCCTGATAAATTTTGCATATATTATCTTTTACATCGGTATGTAGCTTACTAAAACTTGTAAAATCTTCATAATCAAATAAAAGATTCGTTGCTTGCAACATTTCATCGATGTGTGTAAGGTGATAAACTGGATGTGATATTTCTTTTAGAAAAACAGGTTTGCGCAAAAATACAATGTAATGATATTCGCGACTTATGGCAGAAAAGCGGGCATGGGCATGAGATTCTACTTCGGTTATTGAAAAAATCTGAATCTCAGAACCAAGAAAACTGTTCCATTTTTTTATTAAATAACCGGCATCGAAACTATTTTCTGCATCGAAATGTGCTACATAATAAGATGCATGAACGCCGGTATCTGTTCTGCCGGCGCCCCTTATCTTAATATCTTCTTTTAAAAGGATTGAGAGTGTTTCTTCTAATTTTTGCTGCACACTAAGTGCGTTTGGCTGTATTTGCCAACCAAAATATTTATTTCCATTGTATTGCAGCTCAACAAAATAGCGCATTTACAAAGATTTATTGGCAGCTCTTTTACGTTCGTGTTCTTTTAGATATATTTTTCTAAGTCTCATAGTAAGCGGAGTAATTTCCACATATTCGTCTTCCTGTATATATTCTAAAGCTTCTTCGAGCGAAAATTTAATAGGAGGAGAAAGTTTGGCTTTATCGTCGGAACCAGAAGCCCTCATATTTGTTAACTTCTTCGTTTTGGTTATATTAACCACAATATCTCCGGCACGATTTGCTTCGCCAACCACCATTCCTTCGTAAATTTCTTCTCCCGGAGCAACAAAAAACTTGCCTCTGTCCTGCAATTTATCTAATGCATAAGCAATGGCTGTGCCTGGTTCGAGCGCAACTAAGGAACCATTTATTCTTCGCTCCATTTCGCCCTTATATGGCAAAAATTCCGTAAAACGATGCGACATTACTGCTTCTCCGGCAGTGGAGGTTAGCATATTGGTTCTCAAACCGATAATCCCTCTCGATGGAACCGAAAATTCTAAATGTATTCTATCGCCTTTTCTTTCCATGGTAAGCATTTCGCCTTTTCGTCTGTTTACCATCTCAATAGCTTTTCCTGAATATTCATCGGGCAAATCAATAGTCAAAATTTCAAAAGGCTCGCTCTTTATACCTGCAATATCCTTAATAATCACCTTGGGTTGTCCTACCTGAAGCTCGTAACCTTCACGTCGCATTGTTTCTATTAATACCGATAAATGCAAAACGCCACGTCCAAATACAACAAAAGAATCGGAAGTAATCCCTGCTTCGACTCTTAAAGCAAGATTTTTCTCTAACTCCAAATCTAAGCGATCTTTTAAATGCCTTGATGTTACATATTTACCTTCTTTTCCAAAAAAAGGTGAATCATTAATCGTGAAAAGCATACTCATGGTAGGTTCGTCGATAGAAATGGGAGGCAAACCTTCTGGATTTTCAAATGAAGCTATTGTATTTCCAATTTCAAAATTTTCTAAACCAACAACGGCGCAGATATCTCCACTTTTAACTATATCAGCTTTTACTTTACTCAAGCCTTCGTATACAAGCAAATCCTTGATTCGGGTTCTCGAAACAGAACCATCATTTTTCATAAGGGATACCATTTGGTCTGCTTTAATTTCTCCGCGATGAACCCTTCCAACGGCAATACGTCCTACATATTTTGAGTACTCCAGCGATGTAATTTGCATTTGTACACTACCAACATTTAAATCAGGTGCAGGAATATGCTGAATAATAGAATCAAACAAAGCCGTAATATCAGTAGTTTTAATTTTCCAATCGGTAGACATCCAACCTTCTTTGGCTGATCCGTATACGGTAGGAAAATCGAGCTGCTCTTCGGTGGCATCCAGGTTAAACATTAAATCAAAAACCTGGTCGTGCACTTCCTCGGGGCGACAATTGGGTTTATCTACTTTATTGATAACCACAATTGGTTTTTTACCCAATTGAAGTGCCTTTTGAAGAACAAATCTGGTTTGAGGCATAGTGCCTTCAAAGGCATCCACAAGCAATAAAACCCCATCGGCCATATTAAGTACCCGTTCTACTTCACCACCAAAATCGCTGTGGCCGGGAGTATCTATAATATTGATTTTATAGTCTTTATAAATTACAGAAACATTTTTCGAGAGAATAGTTATACCTCTTTCTCTTTCCAAATCGTTATTGTCCAATATTAATTCCCCTGGTTTTTCATGCTGTCGGAATAAATTTCCGGTAATTAACATTTTATCAACTAGCGTAGTTTTTCCGTGGTCTACATGGGCAATAATGGCAATATTCCTGATTTTTTGCATATTTAAAATTTTAAGCCCGCAAAGGTATGTTTTATATCAACATTTTTCAAAGAAAAATTCCTAAGAAAATGTTATATTTTAGTAAATTCTACCTTTCCTTGGGATTACAATCGTTTTCAAAATTATCAAAAAAAATTAGAAAATTTTATGCAATGAAAATATCTATATGATAGAATTACTATCTTTGGTTCCATAAATATACACAATTATGGGCTCGCTTATTATTATGCTACTTTCAATGGCCGGATATGTGCTTATGTATAAAGTTTACGGCAAATTTATCAGTACTAAAATATTTAAAATTAATGCATTAGCTGATGTGCCATCAAAAACTTTCCAGGATGGGATTGATTATGTACCAACGAAAAAAGAAATTATTTTCGGACATCATTTTACTTCTATAGCAGGCACCGGACCTATTGTTGGACCGGCAGTGGCAATTATTTGGGGATGGGTACCGGCATTAATATGGGTATTTCTGGGTAGCGTGGTTATGGGGGCTGTGCACGATTTTGGCTCTTTAATTATATCCATGCGAAACCAGGGAAAATCTATCTCCGAATATACTGCCAAATATATTTCGCAAAGAACAAGATTACTCTTTTTTATTGTAGTTTTTCTTGAACTATGGATTGTTATTGCCATTTTTGGAATGATAATAGCCATTATTTTTGATATTTACCCCGATAGCGTATTCCCTATTTGGACTCAAATTATTATTGCTGTTGCACTTGGTTATTTGGTAAATAAAAAAGGATTTAACGTAACTCTCTCGACATTAAGCGCTGTGGTAATCATGTATATTACCATTGTTGCCGGATCCTACCTACCATTTGAGATGCCAGTATTATTTGGTATCCCGGCCACTGGTACCTGGACAATTATATTGCTCATTTACGCCTACATTGCTTCTGTTTTGCCGGTAACAACCTTACTCCAACCGCGCGATTTTATTAATGCTTATCAATTAATCGTAGCAATGGCCTTAATGGTGTTCGGAGTAGTTTTTGCAAGCTTTTCCGGAGGGCTAGAGATTGTGGCACCTGCAATTCAGCAAAATCCACCCAATGCACCGTCTATGTGGCCTTTCTTGTTTATTACCATTGCATGTGGAGCTATTTCGGGCTTTCACAGCTTGGTGTCTTCTGGTACTTCGGCCAAACAAGTGGCCAGCGAACCCGATGCTGTTTTTGTAAGCATTGGATCTATGTTTACGGAAGGCCTATTAGCTACAATGGTTATTATTGCAGTTGCCGCTGGCATTGGTTTGGGCTACGAGCATCAGGGAACTACACTTTATGGTGTTGAAGCTTGGTCTACGCATTATTCCAGTTGGACGGCTCTCGAAGGTTTGGGTTCCAAATTGGGTGCTTTTGTTACTGGTGCCGCAAATATGATTGAGAAAACGGGTGTTCCTCACCTTTGGGCTTTGGCAATTATGGGGGTTTTTGTAGCATCCTTTGCCGGAACCACGCTCGACACTGCCACGCGTATTCAGCGATACATTACAACTGAACTTTTCTCTATTCTTAAGATTAAACAATTTGAAAATATGCATTTGTCTACATCTTTTGCAGTGGTTACAGCGGCCGTACTTGCTTTTTCTACAGGTGCTTCAGGGGCTGGTGCGCTCATGCTATGGCCATTATTTGGGGCTGTTAACCAAACATTGGCCGCTTTGGCGCTCGTTGTTATTACGCTTTATCTTAAAAGTAAAGGCGGAAAAAAATGGGTTTGGGCTGGTTTTCCTGCCATCTTTATGTCGCTAATGACGCTTTGGGCCAGCTTTATAAACGAGATTGAATATTTCAACGATGAAAAATGGCTTTTGGTTATCATAAATACGATTGTTATAACCATTGTAATTATCATTATTTTCGAAGGTTTAAAAAAATTCATAGAAATAAATCGTCATGCCACAAAACCAATTGTTTAAAAATTCAATCAAAGATTTAAGAAGCTTTTATTTTCTTGTGGTTTCGCCCGGAATAGCTGTTTTACTTTTGGGTGCAATATACGAAACACAGCATCAAATTAATAAGCCTTTCCCGGGCAAATGGTTTAGCTTTACCTTGTTGGGATTAATTCTGACTTTGTCTTATATTATGCCCATGTGGTTACGATTAATAAAAATAAAAAGCAGCAGAGAAAGAAAAGATTTTGGTCTGGAAGCATTTACGAGATTCGAAAAAAAAATAATTATATTGATGGGCAGCAGCATCTATCTGGCTCCGTTGGCTTTTGTGTATAGTTTTCCTGAATTTCCGAAGTTTGCGGTTGCATTTGCGGCTATTTATGCCCTATATGTAGGATTTCCGTCTGAACGAAAAATGAAAGTTGATAAAAATATTTTTGGCGTTGATGAATAAAATATTTACTATTCTTGAGCAAAAGTGGAAAGCATTCGATCAGTTTCACAAAGACAAGGCCATTGAGCCGCACAAAAGAGAACTTGAAGAATTACAAAACATATTTGCGTTGCTTGTATGCGGAAATGCCATTGGATTTCCTTTTGCACCGCTTCACATACAAGCAGAGTTATTGCCATTTTTGGAACCCGAGATGGATATCATGTACCGTAAAATTGATACTTCAAACGATGCCTTGGCTGAACTCTTCTCCGTTTTCGATATTGGTTAAAAACCAAAAAAAATAATCTTACCCAAAAATCAACAAAAAAACTCATCACTAAATATTTGAAATCAAATATTTAGTGATGAGCCGAATTTATAACACAGTATTTCTAACTTTCACAACCTTTTGCAATATAGCTTCTAATTTATCCAATTGAAGCATACTTTGCGCATCGCTTTGGGCTTTATGCGGTTCCGGATGCGTTTCGATAAACAATCCATCAGCACGATTTACAGCAGCCGTAAGTGCCATAATTTCAATCATTTCGGCATCACCACCAGTAATTCCGGAGCTTTGATTAGGTTTCTGAACAGAATGAGTGCAATCCATAACTACAGGTGCACCAAGCCTTTTCATACGGGCAAGCGATGTTGCATCTACAATTAAATCGCTATAGCCAAAACTTGATCCGCGTTCGCAAAGAAATACCTGTTTATTGCCGGTACTATATATTTTATCTAAAGCAAATTGCATAGCTTCGGGAGATAAAAATTGCCCCTTTTTCAAATTAATGGGCAATCCGGTATTGCCGGCAGCCAACAAAAGTTCTGTTTGCCGACACAAAAATGCAGGTATCTGTAAATGAGTTACATAAGCTGATACTTTTTCGGCTTCGTAACTCTCGTGGATGTCTGTAATGGTATCCACTTGAAAATAATCGCCAATTTCTTTGAGAATACCGAGCGCAATTTGATCGCCAATTCCGGTAAAGCTATCCATTCGGGTACGGTTGGCTTTTCGATAGCTTCCTTTAAATATATAATGAATATCAAGCTTTTCGCAAATATTCTTTACTTTATCGGCAATAAAAAATGCCGTATCGCGGTCTTCTATTGCACAAGGACCTGCAATTAAAAATAGTTTATTCATTTTGTTTTGCTTTAATTCCTAAATATCCGCCATGATGTCTTTTAGCGTAATCTTGTTTTGAGAAACCAATTTTCTGCATCATCAATACCACTAAAATATCTCCAACAACTGTCATTACGGTTGTTGATGTGGTGGGAGTTAAACCCAAAGGACAAATTTCGTCCGGATGACCAGTAAAAAGAGTTACATCCGAAAAATGGCGCATGGTTCCATCCGGATTTCCGGTAAGAGAAATAATTTTAAGATTTGACACCAAATTCCTGGCTAATCCTTCTAATTCAACAATCTCACGCGTTTTTCCGGAATTTGATATCATAAGTAAAATATCGTTTTCGCAGATTACTCCCAAATCACCGTGCTGTGCTTCGGATGGATGCAGAAAAACACTCGGAGTGCCTGTCGATGACATCGTTGTGGCAATGTTCATGCCTATCTGTCCGGCTTTGCCCATACCACTTACGATAAGTTTTCCCTTGTGAACATGCACCTGCTGATAAATTAGTTCTATGGCTTTTTCAAGAGAATCATCAACCGGAATGCTCTGCAAAGCTTCAATTTCTTTCTGAATTAAATCTTGAATATTTTTCTCAAGCATAATTTAAAATTTGGTACGAAATTAATAGATAATTACGAATAAAAAAAAGGCCGCAAAAAGCGGCCTTCTTAGATCATCCATATTTTGTAGTTATTACTCTGCAACCACAGTAAATTCAACTTCAACAGAAACTTCGCGATGAAGTTTAATGCTTGCACTATAACTTCCAACTTCTTTAATAGTATCTCCTTTGATAGTAATAACTTTACGGTCTATCTCGAAACCTTTTGTAGCAAGTGCATCAGCAATTTGAATGTTATTTACTGAACCAAAAATTTTACCGGTAGTACTGGTTTTAGCCCCAATTTCGATTTTTACATTTTCTAGTTTTTTGGCTATTTCAAGAGCATCGTTCTTGATACGAGCTTCTTTATGAGCCCTTTGCTTGATATTTTCGGCAAGTACTTTCTGAGCCGATTCGGTTGCTAGAACAGCAAATCCTTTAGGAAGAAGATAATTTCTTCCATATCCGTCTTTAACGGTAAGAATTTCGTTTTTACTACCTAATCCTGCAATATCTTGTTTTAAAATAATTTTCATCTTAAATAATAATTTTTTCGGTTAAACAATTTCGCCAGATTATTTCAAAAGATCTGTTACATAAGGCATCAATGCCAAATGGCGCGCTCTTTTTATGGAAGTAGATACTTTGCGCTGATATTTTAGCGATGTACCAGTTAATCGACGAGGAAGAATTTTACCTTGTTCGTTTACAAATTTCTTTAAGAAGTTTGGATCTTTGTAATCAATATATTTGATTTTATTTTTCTTAAATCTGCAATATTTTTTCTTCTTAATATCAACAGATGGTGGGGTTAAATATCTGATTTCGCCTTGATTTTGTGCCATGATTTATTCCTCCTTATTAAGTTTTTCTTCGTTACCTGATTCTTTTTTTCTGCGTTTTTCGTTAAATCCTGCGTGATGCTTGTCAATTTTTACAGTTAAAAAACGAATAATGCGCTCGTCGCGACGAAATTCAATTTCGAGTTTGTCGATAAATTCTCCGGCTGATTTAAATTCAATAAGATAATAAAAACCAGTGGTTTTGTGTTGAATTGGATAGGCCAATTTCCTTAATCCCCAATCATCTTCGTAGACGATTTCTGCTCCGTTATCGGTAATGATCGAACGGAACTTTTTTACCGTTTCCTTCATCTGTTCTTCAGACAAAACGGGAGTTGCAATGAAAACGGTTTCATACTGATTTACCATAATTTCCTGTTCTTTTAATAATAAATATTTCGGTCGGCAAAATTAATGTTTTAATTCTAATTTTCAAATATTTCTTTATTCTGCCAAATACAATTTTTTGATTATTTTTTAAATAATCCCTATTTGAGAAATAAAAAAATACTACTTTTAGCATTCTAAATATGGTGTATGAAAAAAATTATCTTTTTTATTCTTTTGATAATTTCTGCAATTAATGCTTGCACTTTCGATAATCTGGAAGACTTAGCATCAGAAAATTCTTGCGATACTTTAAATATTGATTTTGAAACCCACATTCAACCTATCTTGCAAGCCAATTGCTATGCTTGCCATGGAAATGAAATTACCTATGCTGGCTTTAATTTCACAAACCAGAATAATGTAGTTAGTGCAGCTCTTTCGGGTCGATTATCGGGGGCTATTAATCATTTATCCGGATTTAAACCCATGCCCAACGGAAAGCCGAAACTGGATCCATGCAAAATAAAACAAATTGAACTTTGGATTTCATCGATTAAATAACCATTTATCATTCTAACTAATGAAAAAATTAGCCTTTTTATTCTTTATATTGCTTCATGTAAGCTACATTTTTGGCCAGAATTTAGAAGATTTGCTTGACGAAGAAACTGAAAAAACAACAGAATTTGTTTCGGCCATCTTTAAATCAACCAAAATTGTTGATGGTCAGTCGATTGAAAATCCGGCAAAGGGAGAATTTAACTTTCTTATATGTCATCACTTCGGCACATTAAACTCCGGTTTTTACGATTTTTACGGTTTAGACGAATCAAACATCAAACTTGGGCTGCAATTTGGTATTACCGACAGAATAGCTCTATCGGTAGGACGTTCGTCGTTTGACAAAATTTATGATGCATCGGCAAAAGTCAAAATTATACAACAGCAAAAAGGATTAAAAAATATACCTTTCGGAATCTCGTTATATACCGAAATTGCGGCGTCGGCATTAGATTACAGAGATTTTGACTTGCCTGTAGTTTTCGAACATCGACTATCTTATGCTGCACAGTTACTTATAGCTTCGAAGTTAAGCGAATCGCTAAGCATACAGCTAAGCCCTACGGTTGTTCATCAAAATTTGGTAAATTTTTCGAAAGAGCCAAACACAAAATATGCACTCGGTATTGGCGGACGAATTAAGTTAAGCAAAAGAACCAGTATAAATCCCGAATATTTTTATAATCTGAATTTTAGAGATTTTTATAACGACCATCTTTCGCTCGGATTCGATTTTGAAACAGGCGGACACATTTTTCAACTTTATTTTGGTAATTCAAGAGCCATAAGTACGCCGCAGTTTATTGGCGAAACAAACGGAAATTGGTTAGATGGTGATATCAGATTCGGGTTCAGTATTCATAGATTCTTTGTTTATTCAAACAAAAACAAAAAAAATGAACTATATTAGCAATTGAATTGCATAGCATTTTTATCACTATATCACTTAAATGACCCAAAATATGAGTATTATAAAAATTATCAGTATCGCAATATTTTTCATTCCATCATTTTTGATACAAATTAAAGCGCAAAATTTATATGTATCGAAAAATGCTTCAGCAGAATTTTTATCGGTTGCGCCACTTGAAACTATTTACGCAAAATCTACTAAACTTAAAGGCATAATTGATATTCAAAACCGAAGTTTTGCGTTCGAAATTCCTATGAATTCTTTCGATGGTTTTAATTCACCACTTCAAAAAACGCATTTTAACGAAAACTATTTGGAGTCTACTAAATATCCAAAAGCCAAATTTACCGGAAAAATTATTGAGGAAATCGATTTTTCTAAACCAGGCGAATATCAAATTAGGGCGAAAGGTAAAATGCTGATACACGGGAAAGAAGAAGTAATGACTATCTCCGGAAAAATAAGCATTACGCAAAATTCTTTCAAAATTCTTTCGGTTTTCAGTATTTTTCTTAAAAATTTTGATATATCCATTCCACCCATTGTAAACCAAAAAATTGCAGACGAAATTAAAGTTACGGTTAAAGCAGAATTTAATCCAAAAATATAAGATGAAATTTTTGTTAGTAAATATCCAAATTCCATTAAAAATTCTGCGGAAAAAGCTGTTTATGTTCATTTTGTGCACTTACACCTTTACTCCACAAATAATTTATGCACAAATACCGATAATTAAATACATGAATATAGTACCGGCAAATCCGCAGATTGCTGTTAATACCATTATTCAGGACTCGCTTGGTTATATTTGGTTTGGAACTTCCGATGGCTTACTAAAATTTGATGGTGTTTCTATCTCGCAATACAATGTAGACCAAGGACTTCCTACGAACAATATCACTGCCGTATTTTCTGATAATCAGAAACTTTATCTGGGATTTTCATCCGGAGAAGTATGTGTTTTTAATCCCAAATCTGCCGAAAACAAACTAATATCCAAACTAAAAATCTCAGATAAAATAAACGATATTCTCTATTTTGATAATCAATTATATATTGGAACTAATGGCGGTGGATTATATATTTTAAAAAAAGATTCGGTATACAATTATAATAGTTTTGAAAAATTAAACGATGATTATGTTCACACAATTGCCGCATTCAATCAAAAGATCTGGATTGGAACGGATTTTGGTATAGCTATTTACAACCCTGAAAAAGAAGACTTTAAGTATATTACCCAAACCGACGGATTACCCGACAATATCATAAAAAAATTCATAGTTAAAAATGATACACTCTGGATAGGCATGGAAAACGGATATCTCGGTTATTTTCTGCTAAATAATACAAGCTTTTATCAATCTTTGCAACATCCGCAAATTACCATAAATAGTTTTTTAATAAGCAAACAGAAAACCTGGCTGGCAACGCAAAACGTGTCGCTTATTTACATCGAAAATAATGCAAATCAAGGTATTTTGACAAAAATAGGCGCATCAAAAGGGATTTCCGGAGAAAGCATTCGCCAAATAATGGAAGATCGCGAAGGCAATATATGGATTGCCCCCGAAAAAGGTCTTCATTATCTTAACAAAGACTACTTTACTTTTATTAATAGTACAGATAATCTGCCTTTTAATAACATCGTTTCGCTTACAGAAGATAATCTGGGAAGAAAATGGTTTTCTTCGCCCGAAGGATTATTCGTACTTTGGAAAGAAAACTTGGGTCAATGGGCATACAAACAATTATTTAAAGAAGAAAAACATAAAAATACCGTTTTTACCTCGCTATTTGCCGATAACAGCGGTTACATTTGGGCGGGAACTTTTGGATTTGGGCTTTACAAAATAAATGCTAAAACACTGGATTATATACAATTTACAGATAAAAACGGTTTAACCGATAATAGCATTCTGCATTTAAGCGGAAAAGATAATTATCTGTGGATTTCAACTGCCGGTGGAGGAGCCATTAAATTAAATACAGCAGATAGCTCAGATATACATGTATTTAACGAAAGAAATGGTTTCTCTAATTATGTTTATGCTACCTTCACAGACAGCCGAAACAACGTTTGGATTGCCCAGGACGGCAAAGGATTAATAAAATTAGGTAAAGGAATTTTTTCGATTAACGAATATTTTTCGATTGACGAAAAAACGGTGTACAGTATAAGTGAAGATATGCTGGGCGGAATATGGTTTAGTACTCCCAAAAACGGAGTATATCGAATATTTGGTGATTCCATACATCATTACACAAAGCTAAATGGCCTTAGCAGTAATGAAATAGTATCCATTTATGCGAGCAAATCAAAACCTTATGTCGTTTTTGTTTCAAACAACGGAATTGATGTGTTAAGCCTTACCCAAAGCTCATTTAATTTTTTTGGAAACAGCTACAATGTGGCATACCTTCAACCCAATCTCAATGCCATTGGATTAATTGATGAAAATATCTGGATAGGTACCAATAATGGCATTATTTCGGCCAACAGCGGAATTTTTGAAATTAATATTGCACCTACACTATTTATAGAACAAATTAAATTACATGGCGAAATTTTTGAACAGCAAAGTCCGGTTTTAAACTACAAAAATAATCATTTCGAATTTAAATTTAATGGTATTTGGCTACAATCTCCTAGTAGCCTAATATTTAGGCACAAACTACAAAACTTCGACAACGACTGGATTAATAGCGGCCTGGCGCGCTCGGTAGTTTATTCGAATATTCCACCGGGAAATTATTCCTTCGAAGTGCAGATTTCTTTTAACGGAATCAATTGGATTAGCAGTCCGCTAGCAAATTACTCATTTATAATTAAAGCACCATTTTGGCAAAATCCATTTTTTATCGCAAGTGCATTGGTATTTCTAATTTTATCCGTGATTATTGGAATCCGACTTAGAACCAGGGCCTTAATAAACGCAAAAAATCTTTTGGAATTAGAAGTTAAAAGAAGAACCGAGGAAATTGAAAAACAAAAAGAAGAATTAAAAACACAAAAAGATCAAATTGAAGAAATTAACAAAAATCTTACTGATAGTATTATCTATGCAAGAAGAATTCAACTAGCTGTATTAACTCCATTTAATCAAATTGATAATATCCTGAAAGATTATTTTATATTTTTTCAGCCTCGCGATATTGTGAGCGGCGACTTTTACTATATTGCCCGACATCACGATTGGCGAATTATTGTAGCTGCAGACTGCACTGGCCATGGAGTTCCGGGTGCACTCATGAGTATGTTGGGCATTACTTTCTTAAATGAAATACTTTCTAAAACTAATTTCGACGAGTTTTCGGCAGCAAACGTACTAAATGAATTACGCGAAAAAATAAAGCAATCGCTACGGCAGACCGGAAAATCAGGCGAAAGTCAAGACGGAATGGATATGTCGTTTATTGCTGCAAACATCGCAACAAAAAAAATACAATACGCCGGAGCCAACCTTCCAATAATTTTGATTAGAAACAACGAAATAATTGTTCGAAAACCCGATAAAATGCCAATCGGAATTTATCGCTCAGAAAACCTGCAATTTACAAATATTGAAGATGATTTGCTCGAAAACGATATATATTACTTGTTTTCTGATGGATACCAAGATCAGTTTGGAGGAAAAAGCAATAGAAAATTCTTGTTTAAATCTTTGAAAGAAATGTTTTTCGATATTCATAAACTACCAATGGAAAATCAGAAACAAAGGGTCGAAGAGAATCTTGCCAAGTGGATGCAGGATAAATTCCAGGTTGATGATATTTTGGTAATGTCTTGGAAATTTAGCGAAATAATTGATGAATAGTCTAAATTTTGATTTGGCCGAATTTTTAGAAGCCAAATTTGAACAATACAACCAGAAATGGTTTATTGAAACCGATCCCATTCAGATTCCACATGCTTTCTCGAAAAAAGAAGATATAGAAATTGCAGCATTTATAAGCTCTACACTCGCTTGGGGAATGAGACCGCTAATCATCAAAGCAGGAAAAGAAATCATCAACCGAATGGACAATGCTCCGTTCGATTTTATTATGAACGCACAAATAGATGATTTTGAAATATTTAATAATTTCGTTTACAGAACTTTCAATACTAGCGACATCACCTTTTTTCTAAAATCACTCCAAAATATTTATAGGAATCATCGGGGATTAGAAGCATTATTTACTAATTCTTATCTTGAACATAACTCAATAAAAGAAGCTATTAGCTCATTCCGTCAGATTTTTTTCCAGATTCCGTTTCCAAACAGAAGCAGTAAACACATTTCGGATGTAAACAAAAATTCGGCGGCTAAAAGAATTAACATGTTTTTGATGTGGATGGTACGAAACGACCATAGAGGGGTACATTTTGGATTATGGAAAAGTATTAGCCCAAAACACTTAATCTTACCACTTGATACACATACATCGCGCATTGGCAAAGAGCTTGGCCTACTAAGCAGAAAACAAAACGACTGGATTGCGGCAAACGAAATTACAGAAAACCTCAGAAAGTTTGATGCTAATGACCCGGTTAAATACGACTTTTCACTTTTCGGATTTGGGGTTTTCGAAAAAAAACTTAAATAATAATAATTACTAATAAATATTTTTTATTATTTAATTTCTTTTCTATTTTTGCCCCATGAAAATTTTTCAAAAAATAAGTTTTTTCATATTTCTATTTCTTTTCTTGTTTCATACTTTTTTACCTCATAATCATAGGATTGGGGAAATAACAGAAGCACAGGAAAACAAAACTATTTTAGCGCAAATTTTCGATTTATTTATAAATACAATACAGCTAGACTTAG
>DYOH01000079.1 GCA_020720625.1 Acetofilamentum sp.
TAATAGTTGTTCCTAAAATTGGACTTTAAGAATGCATTATTTATTTTATTTTTGGCATTCGTGATGGCTTCGCTGTTGCGCAACTGCCCAACCGCCTTTTCTGTACGATACACCCCATTCTATAGACTGCGAATTGCACTTTCAAAGTGGGAACTTCTGAAAAAATTCAAAAGTTTTTGCCAGAAAAAATTCGTTTGATGGTATTAGAAATAAATACGATTAATGGAAAAAATCATAAAACCGATATTATACACCTACACCAATAACCAGCACATCGTCGGTTTGTAAATTGCTGCCTTTCCATGTATTAAATTCGTTTTCTATAGCTTCTTTTTGTTCACTCAAGGATTTATGATAATTGGTTTGTAAAAATTCCCTCAATCGCTTGGTTTTATATTTATTGTTTGCAGCTCCGCCAAATTGTGAATAATATCCGTCAGAAAAAATATAAAATACATCGCCTTTTTGTAACTGGAATATTTGCTCCGAAAAATCTTTTTCTTTAATGTGAATACCCACTGGCATGCGGTCGGCAGCTAATTCTATTAAGTTGGTTTCATTATTTGTTGTTCTAAAAATCCAACAAGGATTGTAGGCTCCGGCAAAACTCATTTCCAATGTTGTTGTATTGATAGCACAAAAAGCTATATCCATACCGTCTTGTTGTTCGCCAATTTTTCCGGTTTGATTTAAGGAGTTTTTTATTTGTCGGCGCAAATCATTTAATATTTGGTTCGAATGCATGATTTCGGTTTTTTGTGTGATTTCATTTAAAATAGCAATCCCTAACATACTCATAAAAGCACCCGGAACACCATGTCCGGTGCAATCAGCAGCGGCAATTAGAAAATAATCGTTAATTTGCTTAATAAAATAAAAATCACCACTTACAATATCGCGGGGTTTGAAAAATATGAAATGCTCTTTTAAAAGTGTATCAATAAACTTTTGATTTGGTAAAACCGCATTCTGAATACGCTGTGCATAACTAATGCTTGCATTTGTTTGTTTTTGAGCATCTTCAATTTCCTTTTTTTGCTGGCTAACAACTTCGAGTGTTGCACTTATTTCTTCTTTTTGTTGTTTTAGCTCTTCATTTTTTTTCAATATTTCATCTGTTCTTTCAGATACAATTTCTTCAAGATGTTCTTTTTGTTGCACTAATCGTCTAGTGTATAGTTTGATAATAAATATTACGATTAAAACGATCATTAAAACATATAAAAAGTAGGCCCACCACGTACGATATAATGGAGGCTTAACAATAAATTGAAATGAACTTGTAATGCTTTCCACATCATAAATGTTTTTGGCTTTTACATTAAACCTATATGTTCCTTCGTTCAGATTTGTATATTCTTTTGTTGTTAAATAATCCCATTTACTCCATTCTTTATCGAAGCCTTCAAGATAGAAACGGTATAAGGTTTTTTCTTCTTGGTCGAAAAAAGGAGCTGCAAATTCAAATTTTAGCGAGTTATATTCAAATTTTATAACGATAATACTATCTGGTAAATTTTGTGATTTATGGCCTCCAAATATCAAACTATCAGGGGCAATTGTAACTTTACGAATTAAACAATTATATTCTTGCAAATAGTCTTTTGTATCTTTACTTGCATCATATCTGTATAAACCTTCTGAACCCGAAATCCAAACGATTCCGGTTGGTTCTATGTATATCGGACTTAATGACATTTTGGGAATACGCCGAAAGGGAGCGAATATCCAATCGCAGGTTCCATTATTGTTTGGTTTCAAATAACCAATATCAGCATCTTTATTCTCACCGGGCAAAATCCAGATTTTACCGTCAGGCATTTCTTTAAATGAAAAAACATCGCGATTTCCATCGCAAAATTGTTTGCCAAGTTCGCAAAAAGGCTCAAAATAATCAGTTTGTGAATTGTATATAAACAGTCCGTTTGCAGTACCCCAAATTATCTTATCCTGTAAGTAGAATGGAATATTTGATTTTAAATCAGGTAAGCCATTGTTTTCTTTATAATAGCGAACTTTTTTTGGTTTTGTGATATTATCAAAATCGGGCGTTATTCTGATTATGCCGCTACGGTAAGCGGTAAGCCAAATATCTCCATTTTTATCTTCTATTATTGCTCTGTTTTTGTCGTATATCCCTTCCCATTCACCTTCGTTTATCCATTTACCATTAGTATATTTTAATGAAATAAATGAATAATTATTTGTGCTATAAATTCTGTCGGGATTTTTGTTTGATTGAAATAAAAAGAAAGCATCTAAATCTGAAATAATTTCTTTTGCCTTAAATTCTTTTATCTCATAAATTCCATTTGAAGTTCCGCACAATAAGGTTTGCGTATTTTTATCTTCTAAAAAACACCAATTAGGTTTTTTGGGTATATTTTCAATTTCTTTGATTTGATTTGTTGTATCTATATAATAAACTCCGCTCAAAGTTGATATATAAATAGTATTATTAAAGCGAATTACGCTTGTTACAGCATCTTTTAATCCTGAGTTTTTATCCCAATAACTTAAATCCAGACTATGTTCGGTTTTACTAATGCCGTTTGATAATCCGAACCATAAATTTTCGTTTTTATCATGGGCTATATCAATTACAAAATTGTTTTGTAGAAGATTACTCTCATTGTATTGCTGTAAAACAGACCCGGTTTTATCAAATAGCATGGCTCCTTTATTCAATGAACCTATAATAAAATATTTGTTTAAAAATGATGAAGAGCAATAAATACGATTATTTGTAATAAAATCATTTGATGACAATTTGAAAATAGCAGCTTCTGTGTTCATATTGGGTTGAAAGGAATACAAATTATCTGCTGTCATACCTAATACCGAGCAAGAGTCATAAATTGTTGTAGTACCAAACGCAATTTTCTTTTGTTTAAGCGGAACTAAACTATTGTTTTCTAACTTTAAGATATTATTTCTTGAAAGTATATAATAAATATCCTGCACTACAAAACTTTCATCAAAGATATCACCTGTTTTTGCCTTAAATAAACTGATTAAATTTTCTTCCGGATTATATTGCAATACAGCTTCATTAGTTGAAAAATAAACATATTTTGAAGTAATTCTAACTGTATATGTGGTGCTTAGTACAAATAATGTGTCTTTTATTAAATGAGTAAGACTTTTATAAATCGTATTTCCTTTATTATCAATTGCTAAGTAACCAATTTCTTTGCTGGCACCTACATATATTCTCCCCTTTTTATCCATAGCAAAATCATAAGGTCGTGATTGTTGGTCTACAGGAATTAATCGCCATGAAACACCATCGTATTCCATAATGCCGGTTTCTACACCAAAATACATCACGCCTCTATTATCTTTTATTACACTCATAACCTGTGGCGAATTATTATATTCCTGGGCTGTGTAATTACGAATCATTGGATTTCCTATTTCCTGTGAATAAGAAAAGGTGTAAAAGCAGTTTAACAAGCAAACAATTAAGGGTTTAATTGGTAAGATTTTAATTAAATGTTTCATATTACTATGCTATTTGGCGAATATTTCCTAATTTGATTTTACGTACTTTGTTGTAACTACTATCTGACAACACTGCAAATATCTATAAGACATTGCTGCTTTGTTCCATGTTAAAGGTAAGGTTTTTTTTATCTTTTGCCACATCTATTTTCTCCATAAATCAAGAAGTTTTTCATAACGAGCAATATTCCTATTTACAATCTCCAACGGAATAGCATTCATACTCAAATTCAGTTTTAGGTTTTGTTCAGTTTTAATTTATGTAACGAATTTATTTAGAATATTTTACGTCGATTATTTTTTTTTTTCCTTCACTTGAACTGTCATTTTTTTAAAGAAAGTTAGGGTTTTTGCAGGCCATTTCATATCCTTTCGTGCAGGTTTATGCTCTTTGCGTTCCTTTGTGCCAAAGTACGTTCGACTTTGTGGTAAAATTCTCATTTTCAGTGCATATTTTTTTCCTAAATTTTTCCACAAATGAATAAATTGCCGAACAAAATCCGTAAGTGCAAATATTCATTCGTAAATATTCTGTAGAAATGCATTTACCAAAGAAATTCATCATTTCGGTTTTGTCCGGCTTTTTTTGTTCAATTGTTTGGCTTACCTTATTTCACTAGCCAAACGTTCATCATTCTCAATATATCCTCGCTTCCGGTGCTATTATATTGGAAATCGACCGTCCATTTTTCTCCGGTTTTGACACCTTCACGAAGAAAATCATCAGAAGTCCAATAGGTAGCTGCTTGAATATTTGAAAAGCCATTATTGTTCAACCAAGTAAATTCATATTGTATATCCATGGCCATCGAACATTTCATTATTGCGTCCAATTCGGCTAAAGTAGGTAATCTCCAGTTTGATGAGCCGGCAAATTCCATATTCTCTGCGTATTTTTGTGCATTGTTATAGCTCATGGTAGATTCTATGGGAGATTGAATCCATACCAACCCACTTTCTGAATCTGTAACAGTGCCATCGCCATTGTTTTGGAAGCGACCTGTATGATCTGCAAAGCCTGATATTTCTACAGTGCATGTGGCTATAGGGTCGGAAAATACATAACCAACGCCACCGGTAGAAACAACAGGTTCAAATCTATTTAATATACTATTCCATTTATTCTCGGTTTGACCGCCCGGAACGCTGTATTCATAAGCCATTCTGAGCATGATATAGTATTTATATCCTGGCTTTGACATGTGTAAATTGATGCCGAATTTATATTGTAAATTGCCGCCATTAGCAGCCCAAGCCAGTCCGGCAGAAGCCCATGATGAATTTTCGGCCGCACTATACCTCTGGTAGGCCTCCGCGCATGCAGGGCCCCAGGCAGGTACTTCTTTCTTAGTTGCGGGCCATGTGTAATTACCTGTTAATTGGTTTTTTTCACCATCGTGGGAGCACCAGATTTCCCATACATAAAATTCGTTTGTCTTATGCGAAAGGTTTTGTCCCCTTTCCGTTTTTAGTTTATTCATCAGAGAGCCCAAAGTGGTGCCTTTTGGCAAAATGGCACGCAGGTCGATTGTGGTGGCTTCGCCCGGTTCCAAAAAGAATTTACCATCTTTGAAATTAAATTGCGTTTCATCATATTTGGTAAAAGTCGGAAATCCTTTGCCTGATGCAAGAATTACTCCGTAACCAAATTTTTGTGTGTAAGCAGGGTCTAGCGTTTGTGCCATAAGCCACAGCTCGGATACCAATATGAAAACAATAATCATTAAAGTCCTTTTCATAATTTTTTTTGTTGTTTGTTTTGTTCGTCTTATTAATTATCCGGTTTATCCGGCGAAAAAAATTTTGTTATAAGAAACAGCTTTCTACTGCGTGTTTTTTATACAGCGTACACTGCAACCGTCGGTACGGTAGTAGTCGCTGCGGTTTACTTTGCTGTTGTAATTGTAGAGACGGCGCCCCATGGCGTATTCGTCGGTTGCCCCAGGCGATCCCGACCAAAAATATGCGTTGGTTCCAAGGTGTTTGAATGAACCGGCTTCATTGCAAGCGCCAGCCGGCAAAATACATAAACCACTTTCGTTGGTCGAAATTCCTTCTGCGTCAAACTCCCAATTTGTAGTTGCTTTCATTTTTGCGCCGGCAAAATTTTTTCCTCCTAAATAGTCGGTAAGAATTGTCCACTCTTCATCGCTTGGCAAATGCCAGCCTTCGGGGCAAGTTATTTTTGCGGTTTCCCAATCGTACAAATAACCGTATTTGGCAACATTGCTATTGTCGATATAGGCCCTACAACCATTGCCTGCATTAAAGGCAAGGTTTTCGGCCAGCCATGATTGGGTGCCAATTATTACGGTTTTGTATATTTTTCCGTCTCTGGGGTCTGTAAAGCTCCCTGTTTCTTGCGAAGAAGCAGCTAAATCAAAATTTAAAAGCATAAATATCAAAATTAATTGTCTCATCTTTTTCGTATTTTATGTTGACACCTTATTTTGCGGCTACAGAACCGAATCTTTTGCTCATAATATTTGATTCTTCTAGCTTCAGACGCTTTATTCAAGGCTAAAATATAAACTTACACTTATTTCAAAGATTGAATAGCAATCAACAAAAAAAGCTCTCGTTTACTTATCGTTCCGTTAATATAAAATAGGTAGTCGCCAAATTCATCGTCTTGGCGAATGCGCTCTCCCGAAATATGGAAAACCTGGGTGCCAAATTCATCGGGCTGTTTTACTCGGTTTTCGTTGATATAATACACAAAATCACCATATTCATCAGTTTTGCGAATGCGATTTTCGCTGATGTACAATACATTCGGACCAAATTCATTTTGTTCTTTGATATAATTACCGTTAAGACAGTAAAGTACTTCTCCGAATTCATCTGTTTTGTGAATTTGTTCATTGTTTACGTAATAAACGCTTTTGCCAAATTCGTCGGGTGTTTTGATGTAGGCTGACATAATTTTTTTTTTTTTGTGAATACTAAAACTTAAAAATAGCTATCAAGTTTCACATCTATATTTTATGTTCACTTGCATTGCTATGCAGGTAAGTTAATGCATTATTTTGAATTTTAATGCATTTTCTATTGTAAATTGCAAATTTAATTTCATCGATTTTTTGCAATTTGATTTCAACAGTTTTAATCGTATTTTTAGTTTATCTATGCTATACTCTCCGTTATTTAGACCAGTACTTACACTTTTTTAGTTGAAATTTTAGAACACGCCGGAAAATTAGCAAAACGAATTGCTTTGTCCGAATATGAGAAATATAATATAAGGCGACAAATATTTGAAGACGCAAAAGCTTTAGAAGAGCTTGATGATGAATTAAAAAAATTGAGTGATAAAAATGAAAACAAAGCACTTAATCAAGTAAACCGCCGATAGGCTAAAGGCCTATCGGAGAGCATCTCACGCCGCAGATGCTAGGGCTTTGGTGTATGATTCTCCTAAATGGATATTAGGGTTCGTTTTGTGCCAGCGATTTCTGTTCAAACCGTGCCACTTTATTTAGCTAAGGGTTAGTCGGAGACTCTTAAGCTCTTTTTGCAAGGCATTTTGTTTGTTTGTGGTTCATCGAAAAGGACAGGGAATTATGCAATATACGCAAACGTTGTAAAATATTATCATAGCAGGCTGGAAAGGACTCTAAAGTAAGGCCAGTTAATGTACTAAAAACAAACGTTCAGGTAATGTAAACCGTTAAAATTAGGATATTTGCAAAAATCAATTTTCGGCAAAGGTATTATTTAAATATAAAACGGGCATTCAATCTAAAAATCTTAGTTCTTAGCCATGATGCATTAATTGTTTGTGGGCAAATACGCAATTCGGGAGACTAAGAAGAAAGAAAAATTTTGACGATTTTTTAGAAAAATGCAATATTGGAAATTATGATTTTGAGCAAAAAAAGAACCGGAGTGCATAGCCAAATGTTTTGCACCCCGGTTTTTTTTCGAATAAATAGAATCTATTAATGATGATGTTCGTCGTGATTATCGTGATTGTCGTGATTATCGTTTTTGGTTTTCTTCTTTGCAACCGTTACATTATCGAGAATGTTTTGCTGGGTAAGCGATTCGCGCATTTTGGTATCCGATTCGAGATTTTTCATGCGTTTGTAGTCTTCTATGCTAAATGTACCATTTCGAAAAGCTTCGGCCATGGCTCTTTGCACTTCTTCTTCGGCCGAAAGTACTCTTGCTTTTGCCTTTTCGGATTCAGCTTTGGCAATTTCTATGTCGAGTTCGGCGTGAATAGAGCGGCCAATTTTTATATCAGAGATATCGATTGATTTTACTTCGAAGGCGGTGTCGAAGAATAGTTCTTCGCGTTTTTCCACAATATCGGCAACTTCATAGGGGTCTTCGAGAATTTCGTAGTGCGAGGCAACCCTTCCAATTTCGGTAACAAGGGCTTCGTTAACTCTGGCCAAGACAGTTTCTTCGCCAGCACCACGAATTATTTTTCTGATTTTTGGCCTTACAGTAACCCTTGCCTTCATTCTAACTTCCACACCATCTCCGGCGTAACCAATAATTTCTGTAGTTTGCAGAACTTTAAAATTGATAGCTTCGTTAACGGCAGTAAGAATATCGATACCCGCCAGACTGATATTCATGGCGGTTTCGTAGTCGAGATTAAGTTTTGCATCTTCCTGTAGCTCTTTGTCGGCATTATTTGCGGCCACAACAGATTTTACTACCTCAAGAATTTTACCACCTTCCAGGAAATTTTGTACCAGTTTTTCTTTAGAAACTTTTACATTGCCTTCTTGGGCAATTTGTAAGGTTTTTATCAGGGTTGGAACATCAATATTGGCCAAAAACTGTTGACTTAAAAATCTGTAATTAACGTGTATACCCGAATTGTGGGCTTTTATTAAGGTATCTACTACTTCTTCGATATCAACTTCGGCCAGGAAACTGTCCGTAAGTTCGTTCATCGGAATGTCTATACCGGCATTGTGCGAAGTAATCATGTTTCGAACAATTTTAAGTACATCAACGCCAGCATGAGACAAAGAGCCAAGTTCCAGTGAGTTAAGCGTTAATCCGGCATTGCTACCAAGTATTTGTGTTTCCACAATTTTTTCCACATCCACACCTGTAAGGAATAGTTTGGTTAAATCTTCGATTTTAATATGCACATGTGAGTTATGCGATTTTATCAGCAATTTAATAATGGGTGCATGGGGCACTCTTTGCCAGCGCATTTTAACCAATTTCCACCAGTCTATTCTTATTCCCGATAATCTGGCTTCCCACCACAAACCAAGCGGTACAAAAGCATAGAAGAAGAAAAATGTGCCAGGGCCAAAAACCAGCGCCACAATGGTAACCAATACATATACTGTCCAGTTTGTGCTCGATTTTGTTTGGGTTTCTGCGCTATTTTCGCTCATAAAGGTGTTTTCGAGCGGAATATTTGTTTCGTCAGGAATATTGCCTGTAAGTTCGGTAACCGCTTGTGGTTCGTTTACTTGTAAGGCCCAATAAGTGAGCAATATGCCAATTGTGGCAACGACAGCAATTACAATAATATAAGTTGTTTTAAAAGGCAGTTTCATTTTGGTTCGTGTTTAACTATTTAGTTTAATGATGTGAAGACCCGTGGTATCCGGTATATCTTTTTCGTGGATTATCGTCTACTATTTTTATTTTGGTAATATTTAGAGAAACAATTAATAAACTTGTACCTTCGTCGAGCGCCATTTTGGTAATTGTTTTGGTAATTTTCGAAGGATTTTTTATGGCTTCGATGTGATTATCCAGGCTGCCAATAACGCTGTGCATGGCTTCATCAACACGGGCTTTTAAGGTGGCAAGTCCGGCGGTATTGATGTATGCTTTTAAATCTAATCGATAGGTAAGTTCTACTTCAACCTCAAGTTTTTTTAAATCGTGCGTAAGAAGTTCATCGTATTTTAATCTTTCCATGGCCGGTTTAATGGCTTTGGGTACAATTTCGGATAAGTCAATTCCGGCTAAATCAATATGAGAAAGTTCTTTATAGCTAATTTCGTCCATTCCGGCATTTCTAAGCAAGAAAATAGAATTAACTAATTTGTCAACATGTCCGCCATTGATGTAATGTTTTTCTAATTCATTAAATTCCAGTTCAATATCTGCCTTTAATAAGTCGAAATATACTTTTATAAGTTCTTCTAATACTGCCGGATTCTGATACTTGTGCATGTGCGATTCCAGTTCAACAGTTTTACCCATTTTGGTAATATTGTCGATATGAAACCGGAAATTTGTAGGATTTTTAAGTTTCCACATCAGTTGCAGTGGAATTTGAGTGCCTCCCACAGACATGCGCTGGTGGGCGTTGAAAGTGCCTGTTACATCAAATTTATTGGCATAAAGTTTCAGTAATTCGGCAGGTTTTATCGATGGATCTTCTTTTTTTGCTTTTTCCAGGGTATCGAGCAAACCTTCGAAGCGTTTTCGCTCGAGTTTTTGCATATTTATAATTAATTTGGCATCTTTCTCAGATAGATCTTTGGTTAAATTGGCAATGGGTTCGGGATGCACATTTTTAACTACCGTATCATAAGTTAAATCAAGATTTTTGGCTCTGGAGTGATAAATTTTTATCATATAGGCCAATTCTTCGACATCGTAGCCCGGTTTGAGAAATTTTTGCAATTCTTCGAATGTCATATCCACGCCCTGTTTTTTAAATAGTTCTACCACATCTTCGTGTGTAAGGCGCCAGTAGATATATCCGGCAATTACGAGCACATTAATGCCAAGGAGTATATACCAAACATATTTGGGTGTTTCGGATTTAGGTTTTAAGGATTGCAGTTTTGCAGCAGGAGTTTCGTAAAATTTCACTATGCGGCCTTCGGCAGTAAATATGTCGGGTTTTACATAAATATATCCGTTTTGCAGAGAATAATCTTTGGAGCGGATATTTATTTGTGCCGAACCGGGGGTTAATATTGTGCGGGTATTTGTAATTTCTTTTTTGTAGTAAACATAAGGCATCGATTTACCATCTTCGCCCACGTACGATTCTCGTTTTATATCGTCTATGCTGTCTTTAAGGTCGTATTCCACATAGTCGGCAGGCAGGGTAAGAGAGCCATCGGCATTTATCTGGCAAAATTCTTGTGGTATTTTTGCCCAGTTGTTCTCAAATGCTACGAATTGTTTTGGTAATGAAATATTATTATTGTTTGCTCCGGGTTTAAGCAAAAAATATGCTATCAAAAGAATAACACCTAATGATGCTGATGCAATAATGATATTTTTTTTCATTCAACTGAAATTCAAATAAAGGCTTTCAAAATTCAAAATAACTATTTTTTAAGCAAATTTACAAATTTATTATTTTAGTTCATTGGTTTATTGGATTTTTGATTAAGTGTTTTGTTAAATAACAAATTTTCAAGTTATTCTAAATCCAATCACTAAAATATCGTCTACTTGCTCATATTCATATTGCCACTGAGTAAGTTCGTTTACCAGATATTTTTTTTGCTCTTTTGCATTGTAATCAGCAATTTGGATAAACATATTTTTAAATCTTTTGTAACCGTACTTTTCGCTGCGCTCTCTGCCGAATTGCGAAACATATCCGTCGGAGAAAATGTATACCATATCGGCCTTTTGCAGATTTATCACTTGTAATTCAAAGTCTTTCTCTTTTCTGTAGATTCCTACCGGTTGTCGGGTAGCCGGAAGCACAATTAACTCGTTTTTCCGGATAATATATAGTGGATTGTAGGCTCCTGAGAACATTAATTTACTGGTATGTATATGAATAACGGCTACTGAGATATCCATTCCGTCTTTTTGTGCGGTTTCGAAACTGGTTTGATTGAGCGCAATTTTTACTTGTTTGCGCAATTCGTTCAATAAGATATCTGGTTGAACTATTTTTTGAGCCAACACCAAATCGTTTAGCAGTGTAATTCCGAGCACACTCAGAAATGCCCCCGGAACGCCATGTCCGGTGCAATCGGCGGCAATAATTATTTTATAGTCTTCGTTTTCGTGCACCCAATAATAATCTCCGCTTACAATATCGCGTGGTAAATATAAGATAAACGACTCGGGATAGGCTTTTTGCAAGGCATTGCTGGAAGGCAGAAACGCTTGTTGAATTTTTCCGGCATATTCAATACTGTCAGTAATTTTCTTATTTTTTAATTCGATAATATTGTAGGCTTTTTGCAGGGCATACGATTGTTGCTCTAATTCGTCGTTGCTTTGTTTTAATTGGCTGATTAATTGCAAAATTTTATCTTCGTATTTTACGTTGATATTGCTTAGAAATATCAAACTAAAAAGTAGAATAAACCCTGCAAATGTGGCATAAAAGCGTATATTCTTGTAGGATTCGAAATCGATATTTTCGGGGCTAAAGGCATATCCTTGCCAAGACAAATAGCTATCGAGAAAGATGATTAAAACAAAAATAAAGGCAAGGGAAATAAACAGACTTAGTTTTTTGCTTTTATCAATTACGATAAACGGAATAGCGATTAGGGCAGTAAGAAACAGACGCGGACTTACATAATTGATGATACTCGGGTGATGATCGTAAACCATTGAACCCCAATAAAAAGTAAAGAATGGTGTTAAAACAGAAATTAAGAAGGCCGAAGTATGATAGCCACCGCGATTATTCATATAGGGCACTATCAAGAGCGAAAATATGGAGATAAAGGAATATAGAATATGGTAATCTACTGGCTCGAAAATCATCAAAACAAAATTCATCAGGGAGAATACAAGCAAGAAAATGATGGCCAATTGATTTGATAATACAATTTTTTTCTCCAGCGCTATGGTCATACCTTCCTGCACTCCCGCATGACTTACTTTATACCAAATTTTGATAAATTTATTCAACATAATTTTTCTTTAGCTAAGATTCTCCGGTACGACCAAAGGTAGTAAAAAACTAAATGTGGAGCCAATTTCCGGCGTACTTTTTATCGATAATTTGCTTTGGTGCTTTTCTAAAAATTCCATGCATATTTTTAAACCCAATCCTGTGCCTTTTTCGGAGTTTGTGCCGTAAGTGCTTTCAATTTTCATTAGCTGATTTAAGTTTTCGAGTCTTTTTGCATCAATACCTACACCATGGTCAACGACTTCTACCAGCAAAAAACCTTTTTCGGGTTTGGCATTTATTTGTATAGTTTGCGCCTGGTTCGAAAATTTTATGGCATTACTCACCAAATTTCGAATTACCAGCTCAATCATGTTTTCATCAAAATAGGCCGTTTGGTTTTTTTCAATATTTATTTCGATATTTATTTTTTTTGAAGTGATTAATCCTTGCAGAAAATTTACTATTTGCTGCACTATTGTAAAGATTTGGGTTTCTTTGGGCTTAAAATCAATATTTTTGTTCTGACCAGCTGCCCAATATAGTAAATTTGATAAGGTGAGATATATTGCGTTGCTTTGGTTTTGAATGGCCGACAATCCTTTTATTAAATCTTCGAAACGTTTTTCTTTAAAAAATTTTATCAGCAAACCAATGTATTGACTAAAATTGCCCATTGGTCCACGTAAATCATGGCCTATGATTCTTAAAACAAGTGTCTGGGCTTCGTTTAAGTTTGTAATCTTTTTGTTCTTCTCTTCGATAGTGCGGGTGTGAAATTTTAGTTTTTCGTGAGAGCGGAATAAGAAAACTACTGCTATTACTAATGCGAAGCCTGCAATACTTAATAAAATCAAAAATAGGTATTGCATTTTAATTTTTCGTTCTATGTTTTGCCTATCCAAAATCAGCATCTTTTTTTCATTTTCTTGTTTTTCGAGCTGATAAATGGCCGATATTTTAGCGGTATTGAAATTATATTCGCTTGTGTAAATTTTTGATTGTATTTCTTGTTTAAGTTCCAACATCCTGAGCGCTTGTTTGTAATTATAAGATGCTTTGGCTACTAGGTAAGTTGCATCTGTCCAGATTAAACGATAATTATCCGAAGGGTTTAAGGCTATAAAAGAATCTAGTTTTAGCAATAATTGTTTCGCATTTTCTGTATTTCCTAGATTTATGTGGCTGTTTATCATTTCTTTGGTTAGTTCAGGAAATAAATGCCATTGTTTAAAAGTTTTTAAATTCCTTAAGGCAATATCGGCCGTTTCAATGGCATGCTGGTATTCGGATGTTAAGTTAAGTAGCTGAGAATATGTCAGGTATATGTGCGTTTTCTGCTGCTCGTACTTGTTTTGAGTATTTATTTTTATGGCTTTAGCTATATGCAGTTCCGATTTAGCATAATCGCCTATTTTTATTTGGCATAGGGCCAAATCTATCTCATTATATACGGCCAAGCGATAAAGCTGATTCTCTTTTGCTATTTCGAGCGATTGATTGTAAAAATATATCGCTTTTTCGCAAATATTTTTCTCCATGTAAATATCTCCTAAACCATTCAGAATGTTTGATTTAATTTTGATATTGTGGGAGCTTTCGGCCATGCTCAGAGCGCAATTATACATAGAAATGGCGGCTGTATCTTTTAAGAAACTATAAAAAAGGGCTTTGGAGAATAGTGCATCTGCAAGTTCAAAACTGTCTTGTATTTCTATACTATACTCAATTTTTTTATTGATGATTTCGAACTCTTTTTCAAATTCACCGTTTATTTGATACAGATATTGCAAATTGCCATAAGCCTTGAATACTTTTTTTCTTAGTCCATAACGCAATCTGTATTCCACGCATTTGATAAAGTATGCTTCAGCTTGAGGGTATAAACCTTTTTGCTGCATTAAAAAGCCAATACTGCAATAGTTGTTATGTATTTTGCCCGGATTTCGTTCGGCTATTTGCTGGGCTTTTTCTAAATATCTTATGGCTGAGTCTATTTCGCCTTTGTTTTCAAATATGTTGGCAATTAAGAAATATACGTTTTCGAGTTCAATCCATTTTTTATTGTGTTGCAGTTGAGCAATATTTTTCTGAAATTGCTCCATTGCCATATTTTCTTGCCCCTTAAAAAATAAAGCATTAGCACTTATCAAACTAATATATACCTGTTCTTGTGGCAAAGCAGATAAATTGCATTTTTCGGAATATGCCAAATATTTGTAGAACGAAATGGAGTCATTGTTTTCTATGGCGATACAAGTTTTTTTCCACAAAAACTCCGGATTCTTCAAACTGTCTTTGTTTTGAGCAAATACATTTAACGGCCATGTATATAAAGCCAATAGAAGTAGTATGTTGCTAAAAATTATATATTTATTACTCAACTTGCTTGCTTAAAATAAAGCAGAAAGATAATGAATTTTCTAAAATGGAAAAAAAAAGTGTTACGATATTTTATTATTTATTGCATAAAAACTATGATTTTGTAGGAAATGGATGAATTAAAATTTTTAGTTTAGAAAAAATATAGCTAAATTTTTATATTGCACCCTGTTTTTTAACAAAAGCTGAATTCAAGTCATAAATGCAACTTTATTGTTAGACAAATTTAAATTAAAAAAATCATTGCTCTTTTGTTTTTTGAATTATCATCGCAAAATTTTGAATTTTAGCACAATGCAAAAAATATAAGTGCAAAAACCGCTTGCCCTTAAAAATTCTAAACTTTGTCAATTTATATCATTTTTTAAATCGTATCTGTAAATTTAATTTAATCAGTTGTTTATCATCATCAAGGTAAATTGAACCAAATTCATGTCTTGTTGTACTTGCTGTTTCTAATCTTGTGTTATAGAATAAATAGTCTTCAAATTCATTTTTGTTATATAAGTGATATGCAACAATTTCACCATCTTCTTTAACGACTAAATATCCACCAGTTGCGTCACATTTTCCTGTCCAAACCTTTGTAGGCATTAATCCCAAAGCAATGTCCGTTAGTAAATGTTTAATTTTGTAATTGTAGAAATCGTGGTTATAACTTAAATCGTATTTAGCTGGATTTTTGATATTTATTATCTGTGTTAGCTCTGAAATAGATGTTAATTTTGTAGAAAAAAATTGAATTAATAAATCAGCTATAATTTTTGGTAAAAAACTGTCAATCAATAATAAATTGTTTTCAAATATAGGATTTTCAGCTTCAATAAATTTTATAGAACTTTTAAATTCAGATAATTTTTCAAATTTTTCTATAAATGTTTTACAAGAATTTACCTTAATAATCTGTTCATTTGTCAAATATTTAGATAGTTCGTAAATAAAATTTGTAGCTTTACTGGCATTTAACAAAGTTGATGGACTTCCTAATTGTGATTTAATACTAAAACCTAAATTTGGTTGTGTATTTGTTTTTAAATCATGGATTACAATTCGAATATCTGTTTTTGACGAAGATTTTGCTTTTAAAGTAGAACATTTTATTTGTCTTAAAAAATTTTCAATTTCTGGAATTGAAAATACTCCGCTTTCTGATTTTTTAATTTTCTCTAAAAGAATTTGCGTTTGTTTTTCAAATTGTTTTATTGGAATTTTAATCTCTTTTTCATCACCGATTACTATAATCAAATTACTATCAATGATATATTCAAAATCTCCTTCCGTTTCTGTACGCAATATTTTTATAATCGGATACATTAAATCCGTTATTTTGTTTAGGTTTTCATCACCTGAATACAAATTGCCTTCACTTAAAAGTTTTAAAAGTGTATAAATTTCGCTCCATTCTCCTTTGTTTCCTGTTAGCATATTTTATTTGGTATAGAGTTTTTCAATTATTTTTTCTGCTGTTGCTTGAATTGCAGGAACTGCAACTGAATTTCCAAATTGTTTATATGCTGATGCGTCCGCAACGACAATTTTATAATTATCAGGAAATCCTTGCAATCTTGCCCACTCTCGTGGTGTCATTTTGCGTATCCCTTCTCTGTTTACTACGCCTTTAATTTTTGTTTCTGGCGTAAAATCAGTAATTCTATTATCTATCACTAAATTACGTTCTCGCCCCATACCGCCAACAACTATTGCGTTAGCAATTTGGTTGTCTTGTATTATTTCGTATCCGAAACCGTTTCCTTTGCTTTCGTGTCTTGATTTGTGATTTATAAGCGTTTGCAAATATTGAGTTGATAAATAATATTTTGTAGTTGGAACTTTTTCTTCTTTTACATCTGCAAAAGTAGTTTGCTTGTCAAACGGTTTCGGATATTCAAATTCAGTAATATTCAAATCTTTTCGGAAACCAACTATGTAAATTCGTTCTCTGTTTTGTGGAACTCCAAAATTTTTAGCGTTCATTATTTGAGGTTCTGGAACATAATAATTTAAATCGTTTCTTAAAACATTTAAAATTGTTGAGAGAGTTTTTCCCTTGTCATGATTTGTTAAACCTTTTACATTTTCAAGGAAAAATGCCTTAGGCTGTTTATTTTTAATTATTTCTGCAACATCAAAAAATAAAGTTCCGCGTGTATCTTCAAATCCGCCACGTCTGCCTGCAATTGAAAATGCTTGACACGGAAAGCCTGCACAAAGAATGTCAAAACCGTCTGGTATATAGTCTTTTATTTCAGGTTTGGTTATATCTCCAAAAGGCACTTCTCCAAAATTTGCTTTATACGTAACTTGCGCTTGTTCGTCCCACTCAGAAGTAAAAACACATTTACCGCCAAGATTTTGCATAGCTATTCTAAAACCGCCAATTCCAGCGAATAAATCAATAAATTTGAATTTAGGTTTTTTCGGTGATGGAAATGGCACATTTTCAACTTCAAACAACATATATTGTAGTGCGTCTTCTGCTACTTTATTTGTAATCTCCGTTTCCGGAAATTTATATTCTAAAAGTTGTTTTACAAATTTGTATGCGTCATTTTTGTAGAATTTAGAAATTCCATTTTCCTTATTATGCAGATAATGAGTTATAACGGCAGAATTATTATTGTCAGGTTCTACAATCCTGATTTTAAATTTTTTACCGCTAAATTCTTCAATTGATATTTTTTCTATTAGGTCCATTTATTACAGTTTCAATTTTTTCAATGCAAAAGTACAAATTTTTCTTGATGTCAACGCCCCGAAATCTTAATACTTTCCAATCATTTTTTAACAAGTAATCATTAACTTCTGTATCTCGCTGAATGTTACGTTCAATCTTTTTGTGCCAAAATTCCTGATTACTTTTATGCTCAAATTTTTTCGTTTCCCAATCTTTTCCATGCCAAAATTCGCTGTCTACAAAAATTGCAATTTTCATTTTTTTAAACACAAAATCAGGTTTTCCAAAAACTGTTTTATCATTTTTCCTATATCTGTAACCTTTTGCCCAAAGAGCCTTACCCAAAGCTAGTTCAATCTGTGAATTTTTGTTTTTCACAGCTTTCATATTCTTCGTTCGTTGTTCTTTGGTTAATTTGTCCATTTATATTCTATCGCAATTTTTTATTGTAGCTAACGGTTGAGTGTATGTGCCGTAAGGGATTGCGGAGAAGTTACCTATCCACCGGCACGAAAATTTGAGCGGAGTAGAATGCTTGAATTACCTCTAAAACCCTTATTGCATATAGCCT
>DYOH01000080.1 GCA_020720625.1 Acetofilamentum sp.
AGAAAAAGATGCTAAGGAGAAGGCCGAATCTGAACGCATGCAAAAGGAACAAGCTTTACAAAAATTAAATGCTATAGTAAAAATGATGCTCGAAATGGGCTTAAGTAGCAATGAAATTTCCGAGAAAACCGGATTATCGGAGGATGAAATTCGTAGGATGTAAAAAAAGCTTTGCAAATTGCATAGCTTTTTTTTAAAATGTTATTCTTCTCTATTTTGAATAATTTCGGAGCTTTTGTAATGAGCTAAAGCAGCAATACTTAAAACCCCAGCTACAGTATAATAGACAAAATTCGGTATTGGCACAGGATCGCCTTGCGCATAAGAGTGCAAGCCCGAAAGATAAAAGTTTACGCCAAAATACGTCATCAAAATAGATGCAAACGCTATTACCGAAAAGAAATTAAAGTAATATTTCGTATGCAAAGGTTTTATCATTCTGGTATGTAAAACAAATGTATAAACAATCATGGATATCAAAGCCCAGGTTTCTTTTGGATCCCATCCCCAATATCTTCCCCAGGATTCGTTTGCCCAAACGGCTCCCAGAAAAGTACCTATTGTAAGAAGGTATAACCCAATAATCATACTCATGTGGTTTACATTGGTTAGCTCCGAAATGGTAAGCCCAATATTCACGCTATTGTTTTTATTGGCCGAAATCATAAATAACAAACTAAGAAACCCTACCAATGCACTTAGTCCCAAAAATCCATAACTTGCGGTAATCACAGATACATGTATAGTTAACCAATAAGATTTTAGTACAGGCACAAGTGGGGTAATTTCGGGATTCATCCAGCTCAAATTTGCAACCATAAGTGTAATTGCTGCAAGAATAGCAGTGGCTGCCAACGTTATATACGAATTTTTTCGGAAAATAAAGCCGGCAAGCATAACAGCCCAAGCAATATAAATCATAGATTCGTAACCGTTGCTAAAAGGTGCATGCCCCGAAATATACCATCTAATTCCCAGACCATAAGAATGCACAAGAAATAAAATAGCTAGCAAAATACTAAACACAAGGCTAATTTTCTTTACTGGAATTCCGGGCTTTAAAACAGAAGCAAACAAAATTATTAAGAATATAAAACCAATAATTCCGTAATAGCCAAATAGTCGTTTAAAAATATTTAGTTTCATGTACTGAGCTTCAATCGAGAGTTTAGCCTCTGAAGGAATTATCGTAGAAGCATATTTTTTTTGATAATCCTGAATCTCTTTAAGCACTATACCTGCTTCACTCCAATTATTATCAGTCCAGGCTTTGGTAACTTCGGTAAAATATCTGGAAAACGATGTTTTAGCAAATTCAAAATCAGCACTATCTTTTATTTGCGCAGCATCGAAGGGAGTTAACCAGCTTTTATGTTCATCGGATGGGTCGGGATAAATACGCAAATATTTCCAATTAAAAATTTCAAACAAGATATTCACTCTTTCGTTCACAGCAATCACTTCTTTATCATATTTGCTTTGTTGTGCTGCCGGTTTTCCGAATGCATTTTCGCTTTCTTCCTGCAAAAGATATATTCCCTGATGTTCGTTTACCAAATCGTTAAATGAAACATAATCGCCCGATTTTCCCATTCGCCTCATCAATTCAGAATTTCCAACTTTTATAAGCTTCACATTTTTCCAATATGCTGGATCGAAAAGCATACCCATAAAAACTTCTTTGGCACTATAACCATCCCATTTTTCGGCTCTGGCAACCTTTCTAAGAACTTCGCTACTCATGGTTATCAAGGGTTTTACCCTGCCATTCGGATCTTGTACCAATAATTTACCAAATTGTTCGCTATGTTCTTCATTATAGGCAACTTTGCTTTGTGCCAATGCCTGATTTGTACCTAAAGCTAAGAGAATAAATAAGGTACTAATAATCTTGCTCCTTTTTTGCTGAATTGCTGCTGTGCGACGCGATAATTCGGCTAAATAGCTTCGATTCTGTATCATAGACCATAATATTCCAACCAACAATAAAAAATAGCCAAAATACGTAACAAAAGTTCCAACTCCATCGCGGTTTACTGATAAAACGGTGCCTTTCTCATCCTGATCGTAAGAAGATTGGTAAAACCTAAATCCCTGGTAATTAAGAATATTATTCATAAAAATGCGGAATTCTTTCTCAACATTGTTGGCCTTATCAATAAGTGTAACTTCGCTAGCATACGACGAAGGACTATGAGAACCAGGATATCTTTCCAATTGAAAATCGCGCAAATAAAGCGAAAATGGTAAATTGATTGTCTTTGAACCGTAAAAAAGTGAAAAACGAGCACCTCCTAATTCAAAACTCTCCAAACTGCTCGTATCCGTTTGCATTAATACAATCTGCCTGGATTTTTCATCTTTTTTTAACGTAAAATGCAATGCCGTAGAACTTAATCCATGTCCTAAATATCCCTGAACATAAGTGGTTACAGCATTCTCGGAATAATCGCGAATAATAAACATGGTTTTTCCAATTCGAAATACCAGCTTCGCACTGATTTCTGTTTTTTCATTTGCCGGAATTATTCTTTGGCTTTTCTGCATTTCATTTGAGACTATGCATTCCTCCGGGGATTGAATATAAAGTTTGCTGTTTTCAATAAACAAGCGAATACTACTAGTATCCAAAACGTTATTAAGTGTAAAACGCATATCTCCTTCAATAATTGAATTTGCCTCATCCAAAATAAGTTTACTCATTTGCATAGCTCCTGGAAAAACCAATTCAACCATTGGCTTTCCATTTTCATTGCCCACCAGGGCTTTTTCAGGATTAAGAATCATGCTATCAAGCAAAAGATACAATTTTCCGCCACTAGTTTCCATATTCGAATGAAACTTATTTTTTATATAAGGTGATGTAAATAGTTCTTTCTCAAAAACAACATGCTCATTATTGTCTATTATTTCACTTAAAATCAAAAATTTCTTTTCTGATGTAAAATAGTATTGTTCTTCGTTTTCGCGTATATGCATCATACCTTCAAAACCATAGTAACGGGTAATGGCGGCTCCCAAAATAATAATGATAAAAGCCACATGAAAAACCAAAATGCTAATTTTATTTTTATGCCAGAGTTTGTAGATAAAAATACTTCCTAGCATATTGATAATTAGCAATAAATGAATCAGCTCGAACCACCAGGAATTATACACAAAATAGCGGGCAATGGGCGCTCCATAATCGTTTTCCCAAAAGGTAGCAACCGCCATTGCAATTGCATAAACGATGAGCAAAATTCCCATAAACGGCATGGAAATAAAGAAGCGTAGTAACTTTTTCATATTGAAAACTTAAAATATTTTACTAAATAGTGTTTTTTGTGCTTATTAATACTACTAAATTAGTAGTATTTAAAAATCGCATCAAATATAATTAAAAAATAAAAAAGAAGGGTATAAAAAATACCCTTCCCGACTACAAAAATAGCATACCAAACACTACTTCAAAGTTCTAAGATAATTTACCAGTAACCAACGATCTTTTTCAACGGGAATTTTTCTCTCATAATTAGGCATTTTAGTCTCCGGACGGCCAATTATCGATTTGTAATACAGTTCACCATCGGTCTGAGCCTGAACAGCGGCATCGTTAAATTTACGCATCTCAGTGGTAATGGTATTGGCTTTTGGTCCGTTGCTCAAACCTAAGTCTCCGTGGCATGATTTGCAATGCAAGTTATAAAGGTTTTTTCCCTTTACTACATTTGCATCGCCTTTAAACGGATTAGCTTTGTTTTTATATTCAGCTGGAACAGGCCATTCTGTTAATACCGATTTAAGAGAGCTAAAACTCATTAATGTGAAAGCAAATATTCCAATTAACAGGAAAACTTTCATTTGACTTACTTCTTTTATATATACACTATTTAACTAATTATTAATTACTTACTTACCTATTCGTGATAACCGATTACCATACTTTTAAAATTGCTGGTTGATGTTGTTCCAAAGGTGCAAAAATAAAGATGTACCAATAAGAAAATCGAAATAATGAATCCGGAAATGATGTGCGCTAAATCGGTTAAAAATATTCCGCTTGGTCCAACAAATTCTGGTATAATAATACCCGGATACATCATGGCAATGCCCGAAGCCATTACCAGTGGCACAAATCAATACATAATTACCACATAAGCAACTATTTGCAATGGATTAAATTTTCTGCTCCCATTTACCGGGAAAGGAGTATGCTCGCCTTTAAATGTACCTATCAAATAATATCGTCCTTGTTTTATCATCTGATTTAGCATGCCGCCCCATTCTCTCCAGTAAAATTTGCCGTTTACGGTAATAATATTTCCAACGAAATACAGTATATAATTTAAAACGAATATTACACCTGATATATTATGTTATCTGAACAGCCGTTTGAAAACCGATAAGCGCTGTCTCCGGGTCGGAGTATTGAATGCTCAGACCTGTAATTATTAGCAGAATACACAATATGGCGTTTATGGCATGCCATATTCTCAACCAAGATGGATATAAATATTGTTTTACTGACATTATTTCTTTTTCTTTAAAATGATTCGTAAAAGTGCATGAACAAATATTCCGCCTAATGCAAGAACAAATAAGGCCAAACTAATCACACTCAGACAATAATTTCTGTTGGCACCAATTACATAAGACTCTTGCATAATAGCGCCATTAAAGAATCCGTATTCGTTTCTGCGTTCTTTGGCCTGAAATTTATACAAAGTATGCATTAATCTGGAATTACTTGAATGACACTCGGCGCATTTTTTTACCGCCTTATCTTTTCCAAGAACTTTGTGTGCAACCAATACGCTATCTTCAATAACCTCGGTATGACATTCGATGCATCTCACACTTTTAAAATGTGTTTCCTGATTTGGAAGCTAATCGTGAGATTTTACCAAACTAGGATTTTCCGTTTCAGAAAAAAGCATATAGTTTACCGAATTTGCGTGGCATTGCATACACATAGAATTATTGTAGGATACCAGCTCTTTAACACTGTTTGGGTTTTGTGCCGTCGATTTATAGCTATGGGGATCGTGGCATCTGCAACAACTAAATTCTTCTGAACAACCTTTCAATATGAACACTTTGCTGCACTTGTTCTTGAATTTCCTCGAAATGAAACTCAGCATACTCGGGATCGTCGCCATGGCAATCTAAACAGCCGGGCATAGGTTCAAATCTTAATTGTCCGTTGTGAGGCACCGATGCATAATCTGTACTATGACAATCGGAACAAGCAAAAATAGTATGTGTTCCATTGTAATACATAATGGTATCAATATGATATGCCTCGGGCATAATTTTAGTAATTTTTGCCGTTGAATCGGCACTATACATGGTATATTTTCGTGCTCCGTGGCACTGAAAACAGGCCGTATTTTCCTGCGGACGCACTGCAACTTCCTCCACAGCTTCCGTTTCTTCTTCCTGAATAAGCGGGTTAGTTGAATAGAGCGAAGATAACGGTATAAACAGAATAAAGCCGATAACGACAATATAGAAGATTGCTTGAATTCTACGTTTTGATATTTTGTTTTGCATAATTGAGTTCAGTCTAAAAAGATTGAAAAAATGATTATACCCCTGCCAGGGTTTTCTTAATTGACTTATAAACTGTTTAGTACAGTTACAGCATTTTATAAAAATCAATGCTGGCAGGGTTTTTAGACTAGACTCTAAAATGCTTTTTCCGGTGTCTTTTCCAAAAGCTGTTGTTGCTCATTATCAAGCAATTGCCTTTCAAAAGTAAACAATTCCGGTTGATTATTGGTTTTAAACATAAAAGTTAAAATATTTTTCTCAAAAAAAGCATTTATATTGTTAATATCCAAATATTTATGATGTTTTTTTTTTGAAATTTTTTTATGTTTTTTAATTTTAGTAATATTTTTTTTATTATTTTTGCATTGTCTCAAAAATAGTTTTTAGACCGGACTCATTAATTGATTTATCTCCTCGTATGTTTTTTTTTTGTTTTATTGCAATTGGTCTTCCTAACTAATGCGAGATGTGGTTTAGCAATTCACCATAATAGGCGTGTGTTTCCTTGGGAGATGTTATTGATGCAATGGCTACAAACAATTTTTGCTTAGAGATGTCTTCTTGCTCATTCACGGTTTTTAATGTATCTGCAAAATCAACAGTTTGCGATGGTTCGGGGCTTTGGCACGACCACAAAAAACTAAGAAAACTAAAATATAAATATAGTGATTTTCTCATACAAATTAAACTATGCTTATTTATGGATGTTTATCTCCGATTTGAAGCATCAAAAATAATAAAATAGTTTAGATATTAATTTAGAAATATTCTGATTTAATTCTCTAAATAACAGTTATATGACAATTTATTGATATACTGCTATTTTAATAGGATTACTCGTATTCATATATTATTTTATGCTGAATTCGCCAAAATTTTGCCATGGTTGCTCCTGTGTAAAAATATTATCGGTTCTGCTGTAGGAATTACCAAGGTAAAGTGCCGAAATAAACTCTTTAAGATTGGTTTCAACACCTTCTGCTTCGATATAAACGGTTTCGTTGTACTTATTTTTCACAAAACCCTTAATGCTCAATTCTGTGGCTTTCCTTTGCACAAAATATCTAAAACCCACACCTTGCACTCTTCCGTGTACTTCTAAAATAAGCGATTTATTCATTATTCATCAAAAAAAAGGATTGAAACATAATCAACAACCTCATCGTCCGACAAAGTAACCTGTCCACTATGGCCTCTTTTTAAAATTTTTGCTTTGCTTTGCGGATTCATTAATTGGGCAAAATTTATCAAACTCATCATTGGGCCGTATCCACATGCCGAAATATGGTGCTTTTGCACTTTTTCGTATACCCCCCTTGCATTCATTTGCAATATTTCGTCAATTACATATTGGTCGAGCATTGCCCCTATTTCGGAAGTTTGAAAATGGGAAAAATCAGATGAGGCCACAAACTGAATTTTGCGATTAAGCTTTTTAGTGGCTCTAAATATTTCTGAAGCTATATAGGCCGCATTTTCGGGCGTTTGTTCCAGTAAGGTAATAGGCAATATTTTAAATTTATGTTGAAAATAGAATTGAAAATAAGGCAATATAACTTCGCCCGAATGCTCAGATGCGTGAGCTTCAGACGAAATTTTGAAAGGCAGCATTTCCCTAAGTTCCTTATCGACTGCCAATTGCCCGTAAGGCGTTTCCCAAGCATCATTTCCGTCGAGCGAAATAATGCTTCCAAGACCGGTATGATTTGGATTTACAAGCACCACAGTATCAAACTGCTGTTCGCTCCGCCGCAATATTTCGAAATAATGAATTGCCTGATAAGCACTGTAAACATAACCTGCGTGAGGTAAAATAGCTCCGAAAATTTGCTTAAACTGAATATCCATGGGATGCTTGCTGATTTCTATTTCCCATGTTTTTTTCAATAATAGAGAAATTTGATCCTTTTTATCAGGATAAAATCTTCCGCTAAAACGAGCTTTTCTTAATTTCATAAGCTATAATGTGTGTTTAGTTCACTAAATATACTATTTTTTTACAATCGGGACAAATGTTTGTGCCTGCTTTTAAGCGGTTAAGCACCGAATGGGCATTGCGTGTAATTAATTCTGCTCCGCAATGCGGGCAAAAAGTATTTCGTGCAATTGATGCATAATTCCCGATATAAACATAAGACAAAGATTTAGCGGCTTTTTGATAAAACATTTCCAATTGTTCACCCGGTGTTTTATGCGTATTCAACTTATAATTTGGAAAATAACGCGAAATATGCAATGGCACATCAATAGATAATTGCTCAGCTATCCAATCAATCATGCGCATAAAATCGTTGATATCGTCGTTGGCCCCCGGAATAAGCAAAAAAGTAATTTCGAGCCATTTCCCCGAAGCAAAAATAAGCTTTAGCGAATCGAGCACAGGTTGAAGTTCCGATTTTGTATATTTTTTGTAAAATTCGTTGGTAAATCCTTTTAAATCAATATTAAAAGCATCGATACTGGGCAATAGTTTTTCCATTGCCAAAGGAGAAATAAAACCATTGCTAACCATTACATTCATTAACCCACATTGGTGCACTAGTTGAGCGGTTTCCATCATAAATTCGTAAAATACAACTGGCTCATTATAGGTATAGGCCATTCCGAGATTATTTTTCTGAGCCAAAGCCTTTGCCACAATTTTATCGGGATTCATTTTTTTGATAAAAAACAAATCGTTTTGCGGATGAGCAATTTCCCAGTTCTGACAAAAGTTGCAAAACAAATTACAACCAATGGTCCCAACCGACAAAATTTCGCGTCCGGGATAAAAATGGTAAAGCGGTTTTTTCTCTATTGGATCGAGATGCAGTGCCGAAACAATGCCGTAATTGCTAGCATATAAAATACCATTTATATTCTTGCGTACCCCACAAATACCAGTTTGACCAACGTTTAGTAAACAAAAATGGGGACAAAGTCTGCACCTCACCCCCAAATCTTTTAATGGTTCAAAAAAATCAGCCTGATGAAAATTATCCATTGTTCATTTTTTTTTGAAAAATAGATGTAAAACAGGCCATTGGCTTAAATACAAACCAATGGCCATTTCAGTATTATTTTTGAGTCCGCACTTCAACCCATTTACCACGCTCAAGCGCATAAATGCTTTCGTCGTACATTGCGGCACAATATACAGGTGGCAAATAATATTTACCTGCATAACTGGCATTTAAAAGTACTTTAAACTTTTTGCTGGTACCTTGCGCTAAATCAAAATAGGTATAAACACGGTCGTCGCGGTAATCGCGGTATTTCGGAAATCCCATTTCGCTTTGTTCGGCACCAAATAATCGGGTATTAACAATCTCCCAACCCGATGGGAAAATTTGGGTGAGGGCCATTTCTTTATATTCTTTGTTACCGGTGTTACTCACCTGTACAATGGCATAAAAATCTTTGCCTTGCTCCATATTTTCAACCTCAATTGGTGCATCATTCATATCAAAATAATTAATTCTGATGTTCATTAAATTTGATGAACTTTGCTCCTGCCCTGTAAGCGCCTGACCTTTTACAAGCAATTGAGCATAAAGAGTGCCTTGCGATTTATTAGAAACAGCCACTTTTTGCGAACCTTTTTGCTCAATATTTAACTCTTTGGATATAATGGCTTTATTGCTGCTTAGTTTGGCAGTTTTCTGCGCATTGGCGGCATATTCGATTTCTATAAAATCGGTAGTTTTATAAGCTTTTATATAATTGGTAAGGCTAATAAGGGCATAAGCCACTTCTTGTGTATTTAGCCATTGTTCGTTGCTTAATTCATCTGCAATTTCCTTATACAAAGCAAAACCTTCCTCTTTCTTTTTTAAATAGTTAAGAGTTTCTAAAATAATTGCCTTATCGCGCACATCAGAACCAAAAGTACCACTTAATTCGTTATACTTTTCAACAGATTTTACACTGTTTTCTATCAGACTTTGAGCAATATTTTGTTTACCTAGCAAAGAATATGCCGCCGCCAACTGCCAACGAGCCATATTGCTAAGTTTTGGACTTTCTTTTAACCTGTTCATGGCAGCGTTTTCGGCATCGCCGGCCAATGCCAGCGTGTAAAGTCGGTAAGCCTGCAGCAGGTCGCCTTCGTAAGCATTATTAGTCCAGGAATTGGCTCTGCTTTTCTGGTACTTTTTCCATTTCTTGATTAGCCCCGAAGGCACATCGTAGCCAGCTTTTTGAGCTTCCAAGAGAAAATGTCCGGCATAGTTTGTTCCCCACGGATTTGCCTCGCTTTGTCCGGGCCAATAGCTAAATCCACCACTAGTAACCTGGAACTGAGCAATTGCGGCTATACCATCGCTAATATTTTTCTTCATTTCTTCAAGGCGCACAGGGCTGATTTCAATTACATTTTGAACAAATAGCTGAGGAAATACGGCAGAAGTAGTTTGTTCAATACAACCATGCGGATATTGAATTAGATAATCGAGCCTTTTTTCCATATTTACCGGTGGTAAATTGCTTATTTCGAGCATGGCCGAATTTGTACCTTCCAATCCGAAAGTTTCGAAGCTAAACTGGTGCTTTTCACCCTTATTAATCAACTGATTATATGATTTTGTGATGTATGGATTCGGATATCGTACCTGAATTTCCATTTC
Source organism: Acetofilamentum sp. (assembly GCA_020720625.1). GTDB lineage: Bacteria > Bacteroidota > Bacteroidia > Bacteroidales > DYOH01 > DYOH01. The sequence goes on from DYOH01000080.1 coordinate 10,140, forward strand.
GTACTCAGCTACTGATTTTCCGGAAACCGCCATAATTTTGATGTGGGCAATGCCGGTTTGCTCAGCCACTTTAAGTGTAAAAAATTCTGTTTGTTCACCTATTCCACCAAAATTGATTTGTTTAGATTTTGCACCTTCCACTAATAATAATGGATTGGTTTCGATGGTAATATTCACCGTTTTAATATCAGATTTACCGCTAAACACATTAACAGGTAGTTTTACGAGTTCTCCCGGCCCCAGTACACGAGGCAAAGTGGCCAGTAGCATAAGCGGTTTTCTAACCGGCACGGTTTTTTCGGAACTTCCGTAGGCCTCTTTATTGGCCGCCACCAACATTACCCTCACAGAACCAATATACTGAGGCAATTGAACATTGTGCTTGGCAGTTTTTCCGGCAGCCAACTCAAATGGGCCCAAATACTTCACTACAGGCGGAAATCTATTTGCTTCTTTTTGCTTTTCTTCGCCTAATTCGTCGCCACCACCCACAGCAAGTAATTTCTGAAGTTCACCACCGTAAGCGCCAATAATATCATCATAAAAATCATAAGTTCTAACACCCAGAGCTTCATGCGCAAAAAATGATTTCCAAGGATCTGGAGTTCTAAAGTTTGTTAAATCGAGCAATCCATCGTCTACAATCGCCAAAGAATAAGTCATGGCTTTTTTGTTCTTTTCCGAAACATTGATGGTAAATTTCTGCTCAGACTCCAATTCGGATGGCATAGCCATTACCGGCTCCAGTTTGGTTTCAGGGTTTTCCACATCAATGCCAATAACACCATAAAGACGTATCGGATAATCGTTTGCAGTATTGGCATGTGGCTGCAATAAGCTGATATTGACAAAGACATTAGGCACCATATCTTTGGTAACCTCTAATTCGAAAGCATTTTCTTCTCCCTTTGTCTCAACCCAAAACTGCTTAATTACAGAGCTTGAATTTTCGATACTCACCAAAGCCCTTCCACCCTGAGTTCCGGGCAGTGTAATCTTGGCATCTTCGCCCACCATATATTTGGCTTTATCGCTGGTAAACACAAGCATGGTAGCCCCTTCCGGATTTTCGCGCTGCGAACGTCCGGCCCAGCCGGGCCAATCGATGTAAACGATTTTTGAACTAGCGTGTCCCGATGTAAGGTCTTCCACTTTAACCAGATAACGTCCCCATTCCGGATATTTCACCTCAATATCCCACGATGCTTTACCATTTTTTGTAAACACAGTTGTTTCGCTAATAAGCTGGCTACTAGAACTGTGAGAGTAATTAGAAATGGTATTTGCCGATACATCCCACCACCAACTCCAACTAACCTTATAAAAGGTAAATTTTAGTTCGTGTCCGTTGGCAACAGGTTTTCCGTCTTTATCTAAAACCACAGTTTCGAGCGTATGTTTTTTATCTGTGAGCAGCATTCCCCTAATTTTATCCCCTTTGGGAATCTTAAGTCCCACAAAGCTTTCGTAAGGATAATAAGGTACAGTTTTTTGAGAGATGCTAAATTCTCCTCCAGGCTCAAAAGCCTTTACCATAAAATGGGCATTCATAAATCCGGGAGCATCTTTTGTATAATTTACTTGCATGTTAAATTGCGCATCTCCGTATTCGTTGGTATTACCATTATATACATTTAAATCCTGCGGATAATAATTTTTGGTTACATCCTCAAAAACAAAATCCTTATAGTTTTCAAACTCGGTTTTAGCAGGCACAATCTGCGCTTTAATGTCAACTTTCATGTTTTTGCCAATAGCACCATGCAGCCAGTCTATATGAACTTTTCCACTATTATTCATATTACTCAACAGGGCATTATCGTCCACTTCGAGTTTTATTTTTAATCTGTTTGGTTTCACCGTTTCGATGCGCAAATCATGATGAAATGTTTTTTTGCCAACACTAATGGTGGCCGAATAACTTCCGGTGCGGGCTTCGGTTTCGGTTGCAAAAGGAAAAAGATAGAAATTGTTTGCTTTTTTCTGCTGAACTTGTTTAAATACCACCTGTCCATAAGGGTCGCGAACAACTAATTCAATAGGATGATTCTCGGGCAGAGGTTTGGCATTATCATTTAAAATAAAATTCAGATAAATGCTATCACCTGGCCGCCAAACACCTCTTTCAGCAAAAATATAGCCTTTCAGGCCCTTACTAATTTCTTTTCCGCCCACATTAAATCTGCTAAACGACAAAGCATAAGCATTGTCTATTTTTATATAGCTGGCTTCTTTGCCGTTTTGAGCAATAATAAAAGCCGGCTGCTCGCCTTCGGGAATCAGAAAAGTAACCAATCCGTCGTTATCGGTAGGTTTTTCTTCGATTAATTGTTGCTGATAGTCGTACACACCTATATTTATACCACTTAAAGGAGCGGTAGATAAAATATTGTTTGCTACCACGTAAATCTGGTTATTTTCACCAATCTTAGCAATCATGCCAATATTACTGGCTAAAATATTTTGATTTAGAAATCTATCGCTTCTGTAATAGGCTCTTTTACAGGGATTATCGCGGTCTTCCCAATTTCCGTAGTAATAATATTCATCGTAGTAATCCCAATAAGATTCTTCGCCGTATTCGCTATATTCATTTTCGTATTCTTCTTCCTCTTCCTCGGATTGTTCACACGTATAGCTGGTATATTCCTTTCTAAATTTTATATTGATATTATAAATTGCACCCGGCTCAATTTGCAGATGCTCGGCCAAATCAATAGAATATCGGTTCCAATTCTCGTATTCTTCGGGGTTTTCGCTAAGGGTAATTTTTTTGTTGAATACCAGTTTTCCAACCCTTCTCAACTCATACTTATCGCTGAGATTGTTAACTTGTAAAAACTGTAATATATTATTTTCGAAAATTTTAACTACCTGTATATCGACATTTTTTAACCCAATAGCTTCGAAAGCGTAAATGAGCCCTTCACCGGAATTCGGCAGAATAACACCCTTATTAACCATTTTAATTTCGGGATTAGGCAAACTAAATCCGAGATTAAAAACTTGCGATACATCGAGTTTTTTGCCAATAATATTTTTAATGCCAGAGTTCACAGATAAATCGCGCTGCCCCACAATATTAGTTCTCAGATAAATCTTGACATTATTTCCATCCACTTCGTACTTAGCGTTATTTAAGCCCGTCATTGTAAATAATCCGCTTAAATTCTGGGCGGCATCAATAGGATCGCTAAAATTTACAACAATGTGCTTATTTTCGGAATGCACAACGTAGGCTTTCAGTACAGTGAAAGAGTTAATAGAGGGAACTTTCACTTTAGAAATAGATTTACTTTGAATGTCAATTTCTTTGCCATTCAAATTGATAATCAACTCCTGTTCTTCTTCCATGCGCAAAATACTGTCAATAACAAAAGGATGCTTTAATTCGTCGGTTTTTTCTAACCATTTAATAGTTAAGTCATCTCCATTCAATTCCGCAGAAAGCGTTTTGTGCAACAGTTCGGCTTCTAAAGCATCCGATGCTTCCACAACACCGCTTAGTTGCTGATATTTAAGCGTTTTAAGGTCGATGGTTTTTAAATCGTTAAGCTTAACCCTTAAATTTAATTCTTTCACATTAAATTTAAAATTAAACTCCTTAAGTTTATCTTCTACTTTAAAAATTTCGCTTAACCGTAAAGTAGCGCCGTATTCCTGCCCCGATTTCCAGGCTTGGTCGGGAATAAACTCAATGGTATAATTATCAGGAAAAGTAATACTACCTTTAATTTTGGGAGTAAAGTCGAATAAATCGGATGCTTTAGTTTTCTCCGAAATTTCGATTTTTTGCTTAAGCTTAATGATAATACTTTCGTTTTTAGAGATTTCTCCACCTGTATAGGCACTAATATATTGGTAAAAATCGGCCATATTTGAAATAGGTAGTTTCTCGTTTTTGCCACAAGAGGCAATAATCAAGAGTGCAGAAAAAACATACAAAAGTTTGAAAATAAATTTTTCCATGTGTTCACAATTTGGTTTTACGTATTGATTTTTGCATAATATTGAACTAAAAAAAATAAATTCTAGTCCAAAGTAATTTATAATTAATATATTACAATTAAGTACAGAATGAAAATCTTTACAATTTACCAAAATTTAATGCGATTATCAAATATTTTGAAAAAAAAATATGGAAATTTATTTTTATATAATCTCAAATGAAATTGTAAATGATAAAAATTAACTTTAAATTTGAATGTGTAAATTAAACTAAAGAAAATTATGAAAGCAAAATCCTTAATTATCGCATTAATAGCTGTTTTTACTTTTGTGTCAGTAAATCCGGTTGTAGCCCAGGGCTCTAAAGAAGCACAAAAGGCCTTAAACGACAGAGCAGACAAATCTGCCCGCAAAGAAGCCAAAAGACTAGCCAAAGAAGAAGGTTGGGCCATCTTTCCGGGAGCGCTTCCTATGGAAAAAATGCTAGAGAAATCTTATCTCCGTCAGTATGAATTAGATGAAGATGGTGGAGCTATTTATATTATGGCAGTAGGTAACGGCGTAGGTGGTTCGGTAACGGCAGCAAAATTGGCAGCCTTAGAAACTGCTAAAAACGAATTGGCCGGATTAATAGAAACCCGCATGGCATCGCTAATATCTACCAACATTGGCAACTTGCAACTTTCTACCACATCTGCCGAATCAGAAACCAAAGTGGTAGCCAGTGCCAAAAATATGGTAGCCATGAAATTACAAAACGTGGAACCGGTAGTAATGATTAAACGCGACAGAGGTTCTATGCAAAAAGCTACCAAAGTAAAACGTGGCGATTTGCTGGAAGAAGGCACTGTTGAAGTTCAGATTACTTTATTCTATAATAAAGGAACTTTGGATCAAATGGCCAAACAAGCAGTTAAAGAAGCGCTAAAAGAAGATTTGAAAAACAACGAAGAAGATCTCAAAAAATTAATGGATTTGTAATGATTTAATTCTTTGACATTCAAACAGGCTTTTCGGTAAATCCGAAAGCCTGTTTTTTTTTAGTAAGATAGTTGAAATCTGAGAGCAAAAATTTTCGACAGTGCATTAACATTATTTATTATAATACGTTTGCTTTCTTAAACTGCAAGTTCTAATTTTCGCCAAGATATATTTACATAAAACAATTTTTAAGCACCATTTTGGATGCTTCAAAAGTTTAACTTAATGATTATGAATAATAGAAATTTTAAAATCAAAAAAACCATACTCATAACGGTTTTATTTGTTTTCGCAATTGGAATAATGGCTTTTTCCCGATTTTATTCAGTGCAGCGCGATAAACTTCTTATTGATGTTGTAGCGCAAAGCCTTACGCAATTTCACTTTCAGAAAAACAAATTCGACGATGAGTTTTCGAAAGGCGTTTTCGATAATTTTCTGGACGCGCTCGACAGAAATAAAACCATTTTCCTAAAACAAGATATCGAAAGCTTTAAAAAGCACCAATTGCTTATAGATAATCAGATTTCTGAAAAAGATTTACAGTTCTTCGAAGATGTAAACACTGTTTATGAGATGCGATTTAAAGAATTGGAAACCTATTTTGCCACCATCTTAGACCAGCCATTCGATATGGCAAAAGAAGAATTTTTGGAAACCGACGATGAGAAAACTCAATATGTTTCGACCGAAGAAGAACGTTTCGACAAATGGCACCAATGGCTTAAATATGAAGCCATCAGGCAAATCTATAACCGCAACGATGCCCAGCTCAAGGAAAAAGAAAAAAACGACTCCATTACACTTAAATCATTAGAAAACACTGAGTTAGAAGTTCGTACGAAACTAAAAAAAGAGTATCAGGATTGGTTTCACCGTCTGGAAAAATACGACAGAAACGACCGATTCTCACTATATTTGAATACAATAACCGGATATTTCGATCCGCATACCAATTATTTTTCGCCAAACGATAAAGAATCTTTCGACATTTCGATGAGCGGACAACTCGAAGGCATTGGTGCAACCCTCCAAGAAAGCGAAGGCTACGTTAAAGTGGCCAACATTGTTGCCGGTGGTCCGGCCTGGAAACAAGGCGAACTCAAAGCAGGCGACTTGATATTAGAAGTAGCACAAGGCAACGATGAGTCTGTTTCTGTTATTGATATGCGTCTTGACAATGCCGTACAACTTATTCGGGGAAAAAAAGGCACTGTGGTTAAATTGCTTATCAAAAAACCCGATGGTAGTTTACAAAAAATTGCCATTGTTCGCGATAAAGTGGTGATTGAAGAAACCTATGCACGCTCGGCTATTCTTGAAAACACGAAAGCCGGTGAAAAAGTAGGCTACATCAATTTACCCAAATTTTACGCCGATTTTCAGCAAGCTTCCGGACGACGTTCTTCGGTAGATATCAAAAAAGAACTGGAAAAACTCAACAAAGAAGGAGTGCAAAGCCTTATTTTCGACCTTCGCGACAATACCGGCGGCTCTTTGGCCGATGTGGTTGAGATGTTTGGCTACTTTATTACTACAGGTCCGGTGGTGCAGGTAAAAGACAACCGCGGACAAATAAAAGTGCACGAGGATAGAGATAAAGAAGTAGTTTTTGACAAACCTTTGGTGGTGCTAATTAACGAAGGTAGCGCTTCGGCCAGCGAAATTTTTGCCGCTGCTGTTCAGGATTATGGACGAGGTATTATTATGGGAAGCCCCTACTCTTTTGGCAAAGGCACTGTACAGCAATTTCTCGATTTCGACCAAATGCTAAATTCTGGCTATAATCAGTACAAACCATTGGGTGCGCTCAAAATTACCATTCAAAAATTTTACCGTATTACCGGTGGCAGTACACAATTAAAGGGAGTTGCATCGGATATTGTACTGGCCGATGCATACAAATACATTCCATTAGGTGAGCGTGAACAATACCACGCCATGCCTTGGGACGAAATTGCTAAAACGCCTTACACAGAACTGCAAATAACAGATATTAAGAAGATTATCAAAAAAAGTGAGAAAAGAATTTCTCAAGACACTTTATATAGTCTTCTCGAAGAAAATGCACTAAGAATGAAACAAATAAAAGACGAAACCAATTTCCCACTGAATTATAGCGCTTATGTAAAGCTTATGACCACCCGAAATCAACAATACGAAAAATTCAAATCGCTTAATCAGACAAAATCTTTTTTAGAAATGAAAGCTTTAGAAAGCGATTTAACAGCATTGGCAGCCGATAGCACCAAAACAAAAATTCTGGAACAATGGGTTAGCTCCCTTAAAAAAGACTATTATTTAGATGAAGCATACAAAGTTGCAATAGACTTGTAAATAATTGTACGAGATATGCTAAAAGCATTTATTTGAAAAAATCAAATAAATGCTTTTTTTTGTTTACATCCATATAGACAATAATTTGCTTAAAAATGGGACAAAAATGCATTATCCGGCACAGCTAAAACCTACAATATCAATTACATACCAAAAATTGAGCTTTTTTAAAAAAATCATAAACATGACATATAATCATATA
>DYOH01000081.1 GCA_020720625.1 Acetofilamentum sp.
AAAACTAAATCTGTATTTTATGAAAATTAATGTAAAAACTTAAAACTTATATCATGAAAACATTATTTATTACTTTTTCAAATTTTAAACTATTAAAAATGGAATTCAGCTTTTATAAAATTATTTTGACACGTAAATTGCAAATTCCTTCTATAATTATAATAATCCTTACGATTTTATTCGGATGTAAAAAAGAAATATTATCTCCTTCAAATGACTTAATTGGTACATGGCAACTTATTGCAGTTAAAGGCGAGGGATATGATGAAAGCATTCCTGGTGATTATAAATGGTATATTTCTAAAAATATATCTTCAAAAGATTCTATTATTAGTATTTCTACCTTTTCATATGATTTAAGATTAAATCCTGAATATGGTTGGTACGGTGATACGATAATAACAGAGAACAAATATTTATTTAATGTTAAAATGGACATTAACATGGATAGTACTGTATACATAAACGAGGATTATGTCAAATTAACTGATGATTCAAGAATTATACGTACTTATAATACGTACTTGGAATTGTTTGAAGATACCGTAGGAAATAATAATATTAAATTTCGATTATCGAATATAGATGCATCAGGTATTTATTCCATTATTTTTCATCGTTCTATTTTTACAATTTCTATGGATAAATATAAAGAAAATGGCACCCTTGAAATTTCTGGTGGTATAGTGTTTAGTTTACACGGTAATGGCGAAATTAACTACATATTCAAGAAAACGAATTACAAATAAAAACATAAAAAAATGAATGCATATATAAAAATAATTTTGTTAGGAGTATTGCTGTTTAATCTAACAAGCTTATATTCAGCTAATAATACAAATACCAAGCACAGCGAAAAAAGAAACATTAGTAGCCCTACAACAATTATTCAAGTTGGTGAAGATATTCAGGCTGCATTAAATTCATCATTAAACTATTCGGTTTCATTAATGCCGGGTACATCAACAGAAAACATCTACACTATTTATGAAACGCTTATAGTGCCTGCGAATAAAGAACTTACTATTCCTTGTGGCGCAATTTTAAAATATGCCGGAAACACAACTGCAATGATGCTAAACCATTATAGTACTTTGAAAGGCGATGGTAAACTTGAAAATAGTAATGCCCGCTGGGATACTATAACACAAAAGACTGCTATTAAAATAATTGGTTCTTTTGTTACCGTTGATTTTGGAATTATTTGGGGTTTCGAAAAGGGCATTGATATGAGCGGTAATTACTTCATGAATTATAATAATATTAAAATTCGCTATTTCAGAGATGTTCTTGCTGGCATTATAATTAAACCAACCGGAATTTATACAGCAAGTTATAATTATTTTCATCTCGGACAAACATCACAGCATCGTTCCTTTCCGGGAGAGACATATCCTAATACACAAATAATGAAAAAATTTGGCATAGGTGTCGATATGTGGGGTGAAATCATAGGCAATTATTTTTTCGGTCATATTGAAGGCTATCCGGTAGGAATAAGACTTTGTGGCGGATACAATAATATTCATAGTTTACGGTTTGAAGATTGCGATGTAAAAATAGAATTAGTTGGTAGCCAAACCCGCAAAAACGTCTTATTTGGAGATTATGGAGAAATTGTAGACACTATTTTTGCTCCTACTCACTATCAAAATAAAACCATTTATGCAGTAAAAAATAATACAGGTAAGTCTATATCCGAAGTTCTAAATGTTTTCGTGTGGGGTAATACTACTTACTTACATAATTTATATACCCAAGCTCAGGATGCATTTTCCGACTACCGTTTAAAAGACAGTATCGAAACTATAAATAGTTCATTTGCTGTGAATGCCTTATTATCGTTGCGTGGTACCTCTTATAATTATATAACTGCGGATAGTGCACCTACACCAAATTTAAAATATGGCTTTATTGCTCAGGAAGTAAAATTGGCCTTACCGGAGCTTGTTTCGCAAAATCCTTTAGATTCCATGTATGCCATAAACTATAATGGTGTTTTACCCATACTTGTAGATGTTTTTAAAGAGCAAGCACAACAAAATAATAGAATAAAAAATGATATAGAATTGCTAAAAGAACAAAACAAACAGCTTGAGAAAATACTAAAGAAAAACCCAAAGAAATCTCAATCTAATAACGAATCAAAGTCGATAATTCAGTCGGAAATAAATTTAGATAACAATGTATTAAATGCTTATCCTAATCCAACTTCCGGCTTAATATCTATTACATCCGAACAGCAAATTAGTTCATACAAGATAATTGACATGAATGGTAAAATCCTTAGAAAAAATAAAAATATCAACGAAAACATTGTAACTATAGACATTTCAGATTTGGAAAATGGATTTTATATTATTTCTGTATATGCAAATAATCAATATCATACAATAAAAATATTGCTTGATAAATAGTGTATTTTAATAAATTCTATGTTGCTAACAGGCTACTTAGCGGTTAGTGGTTTTGGGCAGCGGCTTTGTTTCGCTCGCTACGCTCACTTCACTACGCCGCCGCCCAAAACCACCGCCGCAAGTAGCTATTCGTGAGCCACAAGCAGAAAAAAGATAAAACAATAATTAAACAGGAATAAATGAAAAAACAAAAAGCAGTAGTGGGATTAATTCTATTCGGTTTAGGAATAATTGGAGTGCTATCAATTCTTACAATGGATATTCCTTTGCATCCAGAAGCAGAAGTTATCTTAAAAGATAAGTTTACACCTCTACAAATAAAAATGTTGACTTAAATCAATCCAATAATAATTCTGATTGTTGCAGTAATTGTAGGAACCATTCTTTATCAAAAGGTTAATTTGAAAGCACCTCTAATTGATAGAATAGCAGGTATTAGGAAGGATAATTTGAACACTGCCAATATCTTAAAATATGGAATTTTAGCTGGTGTTTTATCTGGAATTTTGTTAAGTTTTGTGGGTCTTATATTCAATCCAATTCTTCCAACAGAATTTTTGGAATTAGGGGAATCATTAAAACCCAACCATTGCCGCAAGGTTTTTATACGGTGGTTTAACTGAAGAAATTCTTATGCGATTTGGACTTATGACTTTAATCATTTGGATCGCTTCAAAATTATTTTGGGGCACAAAACCAATTGCATATTGGACAGGTATAATTATAGCTTCAATCATTTTTGCCCTTGGGCATTTTCCAATTGCTTATCAAGCAGTTGAGAATCCATCAACGGGACTATTGAGTTATATATTAATTGGAAACACCACTGGCGGCCTTATATTTGGTTGGCTTTATTGGAAAAAAGGATTAGAAAGCGCTTTTATTGCGCACATTTTTGCGCATATAATTTTGGTATTTACAGAACTGATAATAAAATAGAAATGCCAGGGGCTAGCATACAATATAAATCGCATGTAGTTCAGGGGTTTGCGATGGTTTGTACTCGCATCAGCGTTTTTCTCGGTTTACATGAACGCAGTTCGAAAACCCAAGCTTTTTCATACACGCAACCCTTAGCATTAATATGATTCACAGATAATTAAAAATATAAATGGTTTGAAAAATCTCGGATTACAAATCTTAAATTCGACTATTTTTTGCATAGATTTTTCTATTTTTTTGTGCAAAACTAAAAAAGTGTAACACTGTCACACTTTTTACAAAATATTAAAAATGAGCGATATAATTGAAATCAAAAAATATTAGAAACTTCCTGACATAATAAGTTTTACATTTTTAAAAGCTCGTTCACGAGCTTTTAAAAATGTAAATTCAGAATTGATATTAACATATTGACAAACAGGGAAATACATCGATTAAAATATTTTACTAAAACAGCAAATGCACTGGTTTTGTATCCAACTTTCAACGCTGAATATTTATTCTGGCATCAACCGCTACAATATTGTTGCCATCGGCCAATAGCGGATTTATATCCATTTCGGCTATTTCGGGCGCAAGGGATACAAGTTGTGATATTCGCACAATAATTTCCGCAAAAAAATCTTTATTTATTGGTTTCTGACCGCGCACGCCATCGAGAATTTTTTTCCCACGCAAGTTTTCCAGCATCATTATTGCTTCGGGTTTTGAAATAGGAGCCAGGGCGCTTTGCACATCCTTAAGTACTTCAATAAAAATGCCACCTAAGCCTGCCATAAGCAAATGTCCGAATTTTTTATCGCGGTTAGCCCCAATAAACAGCTCGGTGCCTTTAATCATTTGTTGCAATAAAATACAGTTCACTTCTGGAATTTGCATCATACGCAAAAATTCGGTTTCTACTTTTTCGGGGCTTTTTACGTCTAAAACTACTCCACCTACATCTGATTTATGCACCGGACCAACCACCTTCATTACTATGGGGAAGCCCATTTCTTTGGCCGCATTCAGTGCTTGATCCAAACGTGAAACTACATTTTCTTTAACAACCGGAATTCCGGCGGCTACAAGCAATTGATTCACTTTCTCGGGGCTTAAATAGCCTTCTTCTGCTGTTTCAATGAGATTTCTGATAGTTTTTGCATCAATATCAATGTTTTTTGATGATGCACTAAAAGGTTTATTTTGATGATATGCTTTGGTAAGCGCTTGGGCAAAAATTACTTCGTCGGGGAAATTGATGCGGCCTGCGTCTAAAAAGGCTTTTATCTCGTTTCCGGCATTCATTACCGATGGCAATACCGGATAAATGGGCTTTTTGCACACTTTCATTTTGGCATCCAGCACATCATAAGCATCGTAAACATCTTGCAATCCGGGGCTTCCGAAAATAACCACCATGGCATCTATTTCGCTGAATTTTTGTTCGCAGTAGTCTATTATTTCGCCTAACTGAGCGGCTGTTCCGGTGGCTAAGAAGTCGATAGGATTTCCAACACTCGAACCGGGGAAAAGTTTGGCAAGCAGTTCGCTTTTAGCTACCGATTCAATGGGAGGAATAATTAATCCGCCTTTGGAGAGCGCATCGGTAAGCATCACGGCCGGGCCTCCGGCATGGGTAATAATGGCTATTTTATTTCCCACCAGGGGTTTGTACATAAAAATGCCGGCCATTATGGCCAGTTCCTGTCTGCTATAGCAGCGCACAATGCCTGCTTTTCGTAAAAGTGCATCTACCGCAATATCCGGACTTGCCATTGCACCGGTGTGCGATGAGGCAGCGCGAGAACCGGCCTCGCTGCTGCCCGATTTTATGGCAGCTATTCGGCATCCTTTGCCAATGAGCGATGAGGCATGTTTGAGCAATTTATCCGGTTTTGCAATATTTTCTATATACAGTAGTTTTACTTTCGAACTTTGGCCTTCGGTATAGGTTTCGTCCAGATATTCGAGTACTTCTTCTACTCCGGTTTGTGCCGAGTTGCCAACCGACCAAACACTATTGAACGATAATCCGTTTGGTACGGCCGATTCCATAATAAAAACTGCGGTGGCACCCGAACCACTTATAAAATCTACTCCTTGATTATTTAGACCAGGTATCGGGGTGGTAAAAACTCCGTTGTAATTCACATTCAGAAATCCCACACAGTTGGGGCCAATCATGCATGCCTTGTTTTTCTCTAATATTTCAAGCATCTCATGTTCTAAAGCAGCTCCTGCTTCGTTTTCTTCGCTAAAACCGGCGGAAAGTACAATAAAGGCTTTGGTGTTCTTTTTTTCGGCCAAAATTTTCATCGTTGTCGGAACAAAACGAGCTGCAATGGCTATGATGGCCAAATCTACTTGTGGTAAATCTTCGGAAGCTGGATATGACTTTACGCCTTGAACCGTTTCTTGTTTTAGATTTACAACGTAAAGATTTCCATTAAAATGGCCATCTAAAATATTTTTGAGCACTTTGCCTCCCGGACTGCTTAAATTATCGGAGCCGCCAACTACGACAATGCTATTGGGATTAATGAGTTGTTCGGTTATCATACTGTAAGTATTTTACTTGATTTTACGAACAAATATAAATAAAAAAACCTATACGGCTTATAATTGGAAAGATATTTTGCTGAAAATATAAAAAAATGAAAGGTCTCTTGGCGGAGACCTTTCGACCTGAAAACAATGGGAAAACTTACTTTTGTACTTTCAGTTTCTCCTCGGTAGTCAGCCCCTCCAGAACCTGTATTTTTATGCCATCGGATAATCCGGTTTTAATTTGTCGTTTTTCAAAAGTCAAATCTTCTTTCTGAACTTCTACAAAAGCAGTATCTCCGCTAAAAATAATCAAAGATTCTTCAACGGTAAGCACGCTGTCGAGTGTTTCGAGTACAATATCGGCGTTTGCACTGTATCCGGCGCGGATAAAAATGCCCGGTTTTTGCTCAACAGAGGCTCTTATTTCGAATTGTATGGCACCATTTTCTGCAATTCCTTTGGGTGCAACATATTCTAAAACTGACTTAAAGGTGATGTTTTCAATAGCGCCAATGGTTAGCACGAGTTCCATGCCGTTTTTTAGCTTTCCTACTTCGGTTTCGTCTACTTTTCCTTCGAAAACCATTTCTCCCATATCGGCTACCAAAGCAATGGTTGAGCCTGCATTAAATGTGTTACTTTCAATCACCCTGTTGCCTACCTCTATGGGCACATCCAGCACCATACCTTCAATGGTACTCCTGATAAGCGTATTTGCTGCTGATCCAGATTTTTTCATGGCACCTTCTTTGATTATTTCCAAAGAATTTTCGGCAGCGGATACTTCTGCTTTTGCATTGCTGTGCGATATTTCTGCCTTCAAGTAATCTGCTTCGGCAATTACTCCTTTGGAGAATAATTCTTTTTGGCGTTTGAAAACCGATTCGGCATCTTTAAGCTGAATTTCGGCTTTTTCTAATCTTGATTCTGCATTGGCAAGATTTATCATATCTGGAATAATCTTCACTTTCGCTATTAAATCTCCTTTTTTGATAATATCTCCCGGCTCAACTTCTATGTAATCTACTATTCCTGATACCTGTGGTTTTATTTCTATTTCTTTTCGGGGCAGAATAGAACCTGTGGCCACTGTTTTCTTTACAATATTGTCTATCTTGGCTTGTTTTATTTCAAAAACTTCGGGTTTGGTTTGCGATTTTTGATATAAAAATACAAGTGTACCTATAAATATGGCTATTACAAATACTAGTAATACGATTCGAAGAATCTTTTTCATGTGCTATTTTTTTTGGTTTATATTCATTTTAATAAAAAACTATTCATCGCGCAGTGCATCAATGGGTTTTATACTTACTGCTCTTCTTGCCGGCAAAAAACCGGCAATAACTCCACTAATCATGAGAATAATAAGCGACATAATGGCCACTTGAAAACTTACCTCAGGGTTTTTCATAAATTCGCTATCTCCGCCTGCCTTTTCGAGTGCCGAATTGATAAGTGCCAATATTCCAACTCCAATGGTTAATCCGATATATCCGGCCACAGTGGTTAAAAACACACTTTCGAGTATTATTTGCTGAATAATTATCCGCGGAGGAGCACCAATGGCACGTTGTATCCCAATTTCTTTGGTTCTCTCTTTTACGATAATCAACATAATATTACTAATGCTGATAACTCCGGCC
Organism: Acetofilamentum sp.; assembly: GCA_020720625.1. Taxonomy (GTDB): domain Bacteria; phylum Bacteroidota; class Bacteroidia; order Bacteroidales; family DYOH01; genus DYOH01. The sequence continues at coordinate 7,535 of DYOH01000081.1, forward strand.
ATGAGCGTTCCAATACCTACTATCCATGTTAATAGTGAGATTCCGGTAAAAAGACCACTCATTTTGCTAAATTCTTTGGAAAGATTAAAACCGCCGTAGGCTCTGTCGTCTTCGGGGGCAATATGATGGTTTTTGCTGATAATTCGTTTGGCTTTATTGATTGCTTTTTCCACATCTTCGCCCGGATAGGCGGCAAGTGCAATAAAATGTATATCGTTGCCCATATTATAGGCGTGTTGCATGGAGCTAAGCGGGAGATAAACACTCTCTTCGGTATTTCCACCAAAATTTATGTTTTTGTTTTCAGGTTCGAAAACTCCTGCCACTTGCCAGTAAATGCCTTGTATGTAAATATATTCTCCAATCGGATTTTTTTCGCCAAAAAGCAATTCTTTTACCCGTGAGCCAATAAAAGCCACTTTGCGCCTTTCGCTAAGGTCGCGGACGTTTAAGAATCGGCCCTGGGTCATTTTTATGGGGTTAATAAATTTAAAATCGGGATAATTGCCCGAAATGGTAAAGTTTTCGGTTTTTATTCCATAAGTTACTCTACCGCCGCCTTCGAGTGCACGGCCCTGTATTTGTGGGGCAATATATTGAAATTCGGGGATACTTTTTTTTATGTCAATAATATCTTGTGTATTGAAGGTCCAACTACGGTTTCTGTCATAGCCTTTATAAGGGATTGTAGTTCGGCGTGCCCACATAAAGCCGGAGTTTGTTGCAAAGTTTTGAAAGCCGTCGAAAACTGCATTTTTTAGTCCATTTCCCGCGCCTATCATCATCATGAGCATAAAAATGCCCCAAAATACACCAAAAACAGTTAAAAAAGTACGTAATTTATTCTTTTTTAATGCACTAACAATTTCTTGCCATTTATCGTAATCAAACAACATAAATTTCTTCTTTAATGTTTATTCTTCTCTTAATGCTTCAATTGGTCTAATTCGCGCTGCTTTTAGGGCAGGGAAAAATCCGGCCAGAGAGCCTGCAATAATTAAAAGCGTGGTTGCGCTAACGGCCACACTGATGCTAACTTCGGGGTTTCGGAAAAAGTCGCTGGCTTCCAGGTTCATAGAAATTATTTCTAAAAGCCCTACTCCCGAAACCAATCCAAAATATCCGGCTACTGTAGTAATTACAATAGATTCCAGCAAAATCATAAAAATAATGGAAAATGGTGTTGCACCAATGGCTTTTCTAACGCCCAATTCGCGGGTACGTTCTTTTACCGTTATCATCATGATATTTGAAACGCCTACAATTCCGGCAATAATGGTGCCTATGCCAATTATCCAAACAAAAACTTTTATACCCAGAAACAAGTTTTGCACCTGATTGAAATTTTCGAGCATATTTCTAATATATAGTGCTTTTTCGTCTTCAGGATCGAATCGATGATTTTGCGCAAACATCTTTTTCAGATTTGTTTCAATTTTTTTTGTTTCTTCAACGCTAGCCGTTGTGGTAAACATTAGTTGATTTATTTTGTTGGCTCCGTTAAATACCCGCTGTGCGGTACTAATGGGTAAATAGATATTTCGCATTTCCTCGTCGCCGCCCGAATCTTCGAAAACGCCAACCACTTTAAAGGCAATTCCATTTAACTTAATTATTTTTCCAAGGGCATTTTGGTCTTTGAACAGCTCTTTTTTAACCAATTTACCAATTACGGCAACCTTTCTGTATTCGCTCAAATCCTTTCCGTTGAGATACCTGCCTTCTATTATTTTGGTATTTTCTATTACTTTATAATCTTCGTGCACACATCGTATGTTAAAAGATCCGTATTCGCTACCATACATTATATTTACGGCTCCACTGATAAAAAATCGTCCGCTGATGTTTTCTACATGGCTTATTGATTGCAAAATTCTGTCGAAATCCAGGTTTGTGAACTGAATTCGGCGGCCCGATTTCATGCCATCAAAAGATTTACTTGTTTCGCCTGGGAAAAGCCAAATACTGTTCTTTGCATCGTCTTCGAACTGATAGCGAATTCCGTTTTCAAGGCCCTGGCCGGCTCCTAATAAAATGATGAGCATAAAAATACCCCAGGCAACACTGAATCCGGTGAGGAAAGTGCGTAGTTTGTTTTTCTTAATGGTACTATATAGCTCTTGCCAATTGTCGAGATTAAACATAATTGAGTTTGTGTTGTCGGGTGCTTACTATTTCTTTTATATTACCGTCGTGCAAACGAACTATTTTTTTTGTTCTTTCAGCTATATCATGTTCGTGGGTTACAATAATCACGGTCATTCCCTGACGGTTGATATCTTCAAAAATGGTCATGACCTCTGATGAAGTAACGGAATCTAATGCACCGGTTGGTTCGTCGGCAAGAATAATTTTGGGGTTGGTAATTAATGATCGCGCAATGGCTACCCTTTGCTTCTGACCGCCCGACATTTCGCTGGGTAAATGGTGTGCCCATTCGCGCAATCCTACTTTATCGAGGTATTCCATAGCCATTAGATTGCGTTTTTTGCGGTTTACTTTCTGATAGTAGAGAGGCAAGGCCACATTTTCCATGGCGTTTTTAAACGAAATAAGGTTAAACGATTGAAATACAAATCCAAGCATCTGATTTCTGTAATATGCGGCCTTGGTTTCGTTGAGGTTGGCCATTAATTTGCCGTCGAGAATATATTCTCCATGGTCGTAATTATCTAAAATACCCAAAATGTTGAGTAAAGTTGATTTGCCCGAGCCCGAAGAACCCATGATAGAAACAAATTCACCGCTTTTTATTTCCAGGTCGATACCTTTTAGTACATGTAATTCGGTATTTCCGGTTACATAAGATTTATGGATATTTTTTAATTCAATCATTTTACTTAGATTTTAAATTTGAAATTCAGAAAATATGCCAAAATATATAAATTATTGATTAATAAAGACTTGATGGATTATTTTTGATGATGGCATTTGCATAAAATTGTCTGATTTGCGTACACTGGTGTTCGAAATCGGGCATTTTTCAATTTTTAAAATACATTTATTATTGATATGTTTTACCGGAATACCTATATTTGTATAAAATTACAGTATTATGGTAGGCCTTGTTTTTATGTTGATGTTGAGTATTTTGAATCCCCAACACAAATTTTATTTGAGTGTAACGGAAATTAGATATGCCCAGGAGGAAGAAAGTTTACAAATTGCCATCAAATTATTTACCGACGATTTGGAGCAGGCACTTACAAACCAGTTTAAACAAGAGATTCGACTTAGCCAAAACAATCTGTCGCAAGCAGATTTAAAACGAATTGGCGCTTATTTAATCGAACATTTCGAAATAAAGGTAAATGGCAAAATAGTTCAGGCGGACTATTTAGGTAGCGAAAATCAACTTGATGCTACATGGAATTATATCGAAATTAAACATATTCGAAGAATAAATAAGCTCGAAATTACTAATTCTTTACTGCTTAGCGAGTTCGACGAACAAGTAAATATCCTGAATTTTATCTATCAAAATAAGACCCGCTCCTTTATTGGAAATAAGGAAAACTATGTATTTGAGTTGACTTTATAGCTTCATTTTAGCTTTTTTTGACTAATTCTAAATCCGAATACACAAATTTTAGCATCTATTTTTAACGATTATTGTCGGAAATTAATGTTTTTTGTTAAGTTATTGAAAATTTATTAGCTTTACTCATAGCTATTTAGATATTGGTTGATAAGTTTTCTTTGAAATTCCTTAACAAAAATTTTCCTAAAATCAGAAATTAACTAATTTTGCTAAGTATAAATCTAAATTTAATTAACTTAAATTAAACTGTATGAGAAAGATTGTTTATTTACTGGCGATTATTCTGTTTGCTAGCTTTAGCACAGTTTACGCTCAGAGGACAATTACAGGAACAGTTACAGCTGCCAGTGATGGAATGCCATTACCTGGTGTTACTGTTCAGGTGAAAGGTGCCACAGGACTAGGTACAATGACCGGCCCTGATGGTAAATATTCCTTAAGCGTACCGGAAGAGTTCAAAACTTTATCATTTTCGTTTGTTGGAATGAAAACGGTAGAAATGGCCATCTCTGGAACAGTTGTAAATGTTTCCTTAGACGCTGCCGACATCGAAGTGGATGAGGTAGTGGTTACTGCATTGGGTATTACCCGCGAGAAAAAATCGCTGGGATATGCTGTGCAGGAAGTAGGTGGCGAAGAACTTAATAAAGTTAAATCCGACAACTTTGTGAATTCAATTTCAGGTAAAGTTTCGGGTGTGCAGATTAAATCTTCAGGTAACATGGGTGGTTCTACAGATGTTGTTATTCGTGGTTCTGCATCTTTGTTGGGAAATAACCAAGCTTTATTTGTTATTGATGGTGTTCCTGTTGACAACTCAGTTGACAATAACTCAGGACAAAGATCAGGACGTTCGGGTTACGATTATGGTAATGCTGTGTCCGACTTAAATCCTAACGATATTGAGTCAATGAGTGTTCTTAAAGGTGCTGCTGCAACTGCCCTTTATGGTTCACGCGCTGCCAATGGTGTTATTTTGATTACCACCAAAAAAGGTAAACAAAATCAAACTTTAGGCGTAAATTTTAACTCTAACGTTACTTTGGGCTTTGTAGACAAAACTACTTTCCCTGTTTATCAACAAAACTATGGTGCAGGTTATGGCCCTTATTATAGCGATGGCGATTATCCCGGACTGGAAGAATTTGATGCCGATGGCGATGGTATTGCCGACTTGGTTGTTCCTTACGGAGAAGATGCTTCTATGGGACAAAGATTTGATCCTAACTTAATGGTTTATCAATACGATGCATGGATACCTGAGTCTCCAAACTTCGGAAAGAAAACTCCTTATGTTGCTGCCGAGAATGGTCCTATCACTTTCTTCGAAACTGCTACATCATATACAAATAGTATTGACATCAGCGGTGGTTCTGCCAATTCTACTTTCCGTTTATCTTATTCAAATTTAGACCAATCGGGTGTTATGCCTAATAGTAATCTAAAGAAAAACAATTTTGCTTTAAACGGAACATACAATGTATTAAATAATCTGAAAGTTTCTGCTAACGCAAACTTTATTGATACACGTGCCATGGGACGTAACTCTACCGGTTATAGCGACAATATCATGTCAAGTTTCCGTCAGTGGTTTCAGGTAAATGTTGATATTCAGGATCAAAAAGAACTGTATGAGGCTACAAACCGCAATACAACATGGAATCCTTATGCATACAATAACGGCCAACCGTTATACTGGGATAATCCTTATTGGGTGCGTTACGAAAATTTTCAAACGGATGCTCGTCAACGTTTTATCGGATATACTCAAGTAGACTGGGAAATTACTGAAAACCTAAGCTTTATGACTCGTTTTGCTGCAGATTACTATTCTTTGACGCAAGAGGAGAGAAAAGAAGTTGGTTCTGTAGCTGGTGAACTTGGTGTTGGCCGTCCGGATGTAACTTCAGGATATTCTATTTACATTAAAACTTTCATGGAAACCAACTTTGATGCATTATTGAAATACAATAAGTATTTTACTGATGATATTAATATTAATGCCATGGTGGGTGCCAACGTTAGAAAAACTGATGTATATGCCATGTTATCATCAACAAATGGTGGTTTAACTGTGCCCGATTTATTTGCCTTAGGCAATAGCGCCAGTGCAGTTTTAGCTCCCGAAGAAGCTGCTCCAAGATATCAGGTTAATGGTATTTTCGGAAGCGTTTCTTTGAGTTTGTACGATATGGTTTTCTTCGATGCTACAGTTCGTCGCGACCAATCTTCTACTTTACCTGAAGAGAATAACGCTTTTATTTATCCATCTGCTTCTTTAAGCTTCTTGTTATCAAATGTTCTAGATTTCAGTTGGTTGCAATTAGCTAAAGTTCGTTTAAATTATGCCGAAGTGGGTAATAGTGCTCCTTTTGCCAGTTTATACGACATATATGAATCGGGTACTCCATTTAATGGTATTGGTATGGCTTCGGTTTCTTCTTCTAAAAACAATCCGGAATTAAGACCAGAAACTACCAAATCTATGGAAGCCGGTTTTGAAGCTCGTTTCTTCAATAGCCGTGTGGGATTCGACGTGGCTGCCTACAGAAACAATTCTATCGACCAGATTATTCCTGTACAAGTTAGCCGCTCAACCGGTTATTCAAGTACTTACCTAAACGCCGGTGAAATTCAAAACCAAGGTATTGAATTATCATTGTTTGCTACGCCTGTTAAAACCAAATCTTTTTCATGGGATATGGTACTTAACTGGACTAAAAACACAAACAAAGTGCTTTCTTTGGCCGAAGGTGTAGAAAACTTACAATTAGGTGCTCTGCAAGGTGGTGTAACCATTAATGCCCGCGTTGGCGAACCTTATGGTACCATTCAGGGTTCTGATTATGTTTATTATGATGATATCAGAGACGATGCTCACAGAGTTGTTGCATCTACTGGTTATTATACAAAGACTTCTACTTCCGACAAAATAATTGGTAATGTAAATCCCGATTGGATTGCCGGTTTAACAAACTCATTCAGTTTTGGACCGCTTACTGCTAGCTTCCTGATTGATTGGAAACATGGTGGTAGTGTTTTCTCACTTGACCAATACTATGGAATGGCTACCGGTTTGTACGCAGAAACTGATTTTACAAATGATTTAGGTAACCCGGTTAGAAATTCAGTGGCCGATGGTGGTGGACTTATTCTCGAAGGTGTTTATGCCAATGGTACTGTAATTGGTGGTGTAGATGTATCCGGACAAACCAATACCAAACGTGTTGCCGGTGGCGACTACCGTGTATTTGGTTATAGCCGTAATCCTAATGCTGCTTTTGTTTACGATGCTTCTTATGTTAAACTTCGCGAAGCAACAATCAGCTATAATTTACCTAAAAGCTTAATCGAAAAAATTAAATTGGCAGGTGCTTCTGTAGGTATTACCGGTAATAATCTTTGGATTATCCACAAAAACTTACCACACGCTGATCCCGAAGCCAGCCAAGGTGCAGGTAATATTCAAGGATGGCAGTCGGGTGTTATGCCTACTGTAAGAAACATTGGTTTTAATGTAAATTTAAAATTCTAATTTGAAATGAGAAGTTTGAAAAATTTATTAATCATAGGATTTTTAGGACTGGTTCTGGGGGCTTGTACTGACCATTTTGCCGACCTGAACACCAACACTAAAAGTCCGTCGAAAGTTGCGGGTGAAACGCTTTTCACCAACGCAGAGGTTACTTTGGTTGACCAAATTTCAAGCACAAGTGTAAACTTAAACATTTGGAAATTATGGGCCCAGTATTGGACTGAAACTACATATACCGACGAAGCGAACTTCGATATCTTTACACGTAAAATTCCGGATAATACTTTTTCTACATACTATGCCGGAGTATTAAAAGATTTGGCCGAAGCCAAAAGAGTTATTTCTGAAACTGAGGATATTGATGCTCAAGCAAAAGAAAATAAATTAGCTATTGCCGATTTATTAGAAGTATATTCATACCAACGTTTGGTTGATATCTTTGGCAATATTCCTTATTCTGAAGCATTAACTGAAGGTGTTCTTTCACCAAAATATGACGATGCTGCTACCATTTATGCTGATTTATTCACCCGTGTAAATGCTGATATTTCTGTGCTTGCTGATGGTGGTGCAAGTTATGGTGATGCCGACTTAATTTATGGCGGAAATACTGCTCTTTGGTTGAAATTCGCTTATGGATTAAAACTGAAATTGGCTATTCATTTGGCCGATGTTGCCGGTTCGGGCGCACAGGCTGCTGCCGAAGCTGCCGCTAGTGGCGTATTTTCTTCATCTAACGACGATGCATTGTTGGTTTATACTGCATCTTCTCCAAATACCAATCCTATTTACGAAGATTTGGTATTAAGTGGTCGCGCCGACTTTGTGGCTGCTAATACCATTGTGAATACGATGAACACTTTGAACGACCCTCGTCGTGATGAATTTTTTGGTGCTAATTTAGGTGCTGGTGTATTTACCGGTGGTGTATATGGTGCTTCTAGTCCTTATGCAAATTACTCACATGTTGGCGATATTTTCCACATTGCTGAGTTACCAGGTTTCTTAATGACCTACACCGAAATTCAGTTCTATTTGGCCGAAGCTGCTGCCAGAGGTTGGAGTGTTGGCGGTACTGCTGCTGCTTTCTATGCCGAAGGTGTTACTTCATCTATTCTTGAATGGGGTGGTGATGCTGCTGATGTAACTGGTTATTTGGCTCAGCCTTCTGTGGCTTGGGCTACTGCTGCTGGTACTGATTTGCAAAAAGTGGCTGCTCAGGCTTGGCTTGGTGCTTATAGCCGCGGTTTCTTAGGTTATACTACATGGAGGCGTTTGGATTATCCTTCTTTGGCTATGCCTCCAAATGCTGAAGTTGGTTCTATTCCTGTTCGTTTTACCTATCCGGTTAATGAGCAAACTTTGAATAAAGCTAACTTTACTGCTGCTGCTACTGCTATTGGTGGCGACGATTTATTAACAAAAATTTTCTGGGATAAAAATTAAAAATTCGTATGAACATGAAAAATAAAATATTAAGTCTTCTTGCAATATTGGGGATATTTATCTCTGCTTGCGAAAAAGACTATAGCGTAGATTATTATGATTTGGGCACTGAATTTTTCTTGTCAGGTTCAAATGTATCAACTTTAGATGCACAAATACAAGTATCCGTTAATAATTTACCCAAAAACCTTAGTTCATTAACTGTTTACAAAGCAACTAGTTTAGAAAATCTCGGAACAGTTTCTATTGCTGATGGTAAAGGAACATTTTTAGCAGATAAGACATCATTAGGCTTGGACTTAGTTGGAAACAGTGTTAGTTTGATTTTTGAAGGACAGTTTGATGGTAAATTAATCACTCGCTCAATAACGGTTAAACATGTAAGTCCATTTTCTATTAAACTTCCAAACTTAATTGCGAACAAAGACATATCAAAACTTTTCCTTAACATTAGTCCGATATTTAATACAATTACAAATGTTGATGTTCAGACAAAGGTAGGCTCAAATGGTACTTTTACAAGTTACTCTGGTGTCAATGCAAAAGATTCAATCATATTTGATAATTCAAATTATTCTACAGGTGATACGGTAATTTTCAAAATTGTAGCCGCAACCTCGACACTAGAGGATGAGTTTTTAGATACACTCATTGTAGATGCATGGACATTTGATGCAAATAAAAGCTTTTCACTTGCATACGGATCAACAAAGTCTTATGATTTAATTAAATTAAGAAGTATGGATATTACTGAAACATCAACCGGTGATAGTTCTGATTTGCATATAACCGCAAAATATGATTTAACTTTAGGACTAGTATTAGGTTTTAGTGCTGAGAATAATGCACAATTTGTTTCAACAACGAAAGTTTTTTACAAAGAGGGCGACGTAAATAATAGCATGTCGGTAGATTTTTCTGTTCCAGTTTTATCCTACGATAACGTTGCTGTAGATGATGCATTCGTATTTCGCACTAAAAGAGGAACCGATAATTATTCTTATGGTTTATTAATTGTTAAAGCTTTAAATAAGCCTCAAGGGGTTAAAGAAGATTCTTCAATAGATTTTGAAGTTAAATACTTAACTGAATAGTTATTAAATATGCACTATAATTGAGGCTGCGCATTTTGGGCAGCCTCTTTTTTGTTTAAACAAGTATCAAAATACTCCCAGATAGTGCGTTTGAAATATATTTAGGGTCTGCTGAAAAACTTAAATAGCAAGATTTTGAAATAGAATTTTAGAAAT
>DYOH01000082.1 GCA_020720625.1 Acetofilamentum sp.
TAGAGTGTCACCTTGACAGGGTGGAAGTCACTGGTTCGAATCCAGTAATGCCCACAAAAATATCTCTCCTGCGATTAAAAATAATATTATCCTATATTTTTTTTTTAAATAGCTATAACTAAATAATTTTTTTTATACTTTTGAGTTTTAAAGCTACCATAAGATTTATTTATGCTAAAACAGCGTCTTCAACATAAATTATTACAAAAGCTCTCGCCGCAGCAAATACAATTGATAAAATTGCTCGAAGTTCCTACAATTGAGCTTGAGCAGCGCATTAAAGAAGAATTAGAAATTAATCCGGCTCTTGAAGAGGGCAGGGGAGACGACGATGATATGCTTTCTGTTGCCGATAGTAATAGTTCTGATGATGATAACGATTTTAAAGATAAGGACAAAGATAAAGACGAATTTACCATAGACGATTATTATGATGAGGATGAAATGACACCCTCCTATAAACTTCAGGCCAATAATTTTTCCAAAGACGACAAACATCAGGAGATTCCTTTTTCTGTTGGAAATAGTTTTCAGGAACATTTAGAATCTCAGCTCGGTTTGCGCGATTTATCGGACAGAGAACTCAATTTGTCTAAGTACATTATCGGAAATATTGATGAAGACGGTTATTTGAGAAGAGAACTTGAGTCTATTGTTGATGATTTGGCCTTTCAGAATATACAAACAACCGAAAGTGAATTGTTTCATATACTTACAATTGTTCAAGATCTTGATCCGGCAGGCGTAGGAGCTCGTACACTTAAAGAATGCCTCCTTTTGCAAATGGATCGTAAAATTAGTGAAACATTTGATAATGAAGAGCTAATATTTGCACGCAAAATTCTGAAAAACCATTTTATTGAATTTACCAAAAAGCATTATCAAAAAATTGTAGAGCGACTCAATATTAGCGAATACGACCTTAAAGTGGTTATAGACGAGATTATTAAGCTAAATCCTAAACCAGGAACGGCATATAGCAGCAATTCTGTAAAAATGGTTCAGGCTATTACGCCCGATTTTTTATTTGAAGAAACCGACGGACAGTTTATTCTTAGCATGAATTCGGCTAATTTGCCAGATTTACATGTTAGCAGAACTTATTCCGTTATGCTCGACGATTTGGTTATCAAGAAAAAAGAGAAAGATAAGAATCAAAAAGAAACCATCAAGTTTGTAAAACAAAAAGTTGATTCCGCTCGCTGGTTTATTGAAGCAATAAAACAACGGCAAGAAACTTTGCTTGGTACAATGGAAGCTATTTTGGATTATCAGCGTGAGTTTTTTATTACCGGCGAAGAAACAGAACTTAAACCAATGATTCTGAAAGACATTGCTGAGCTTACCGGACTCGATATTTCTACAGTTTCGCGGGTGGCTAACAGCAAATACATTCAAACTCCGTTTGGTATTTATCCACTTAAATTTTTCTTCTCCGAAGGAATGACAACAACAGAGGGCGAAGAAGTGTCTACTCGCGAGATTAAACAAATTCTTAAAGATTGTATCGAAAATGAGAGTAAAAAAAGGCCGCTAACCGACGAAAAACTTGCGCTTATCCTAAAAGAAAAAAGCTATAATATTGCCCGCAGAACTGTGGCTAAATATCGAGAACAGCTTGGTATTCCTGTGGCGCGTTTACGTAAAGAGTTGTAAGCTCAGTTTTTTGTATTCGCGATTAAAAAAACTATAATGAAAAAAATCGAACATTTTTTTAGCGAGGCTATTTTACATATATTTCATCCGCTTTTACTGCCGCTTGTGGGATTGTATTATTCTCTCGAGAATCATGCTTTTAGTTCGCTACTCCCATTTCAATACAAACAGTACTTATATATTATCATGCTTATTTCTATTTACTTAATTCCAATGAGTAGTCTTCCTTTGCTTCGCAATATTGGCACAATTTCAGATTATAAACTAAGTAACTCGCGCGAAAGAGTTTTTCCGGCCATGATAGTTTTAGTGGGCTTATATTTTGTGTATCGCACCTATAGCGGATTTCAAATTCCCATGCCTGCTTCTTTGCGGCTGTTTTTGTTGTTTATTTTGGTGGCGGTTTTGGTGGTAATTTTTGCTTCTTTTGTATATCGTTTAAGCCTTAGAGCATTATTTTTTGTTATGCTCATGGTATTTATTGCATCCAATGCCTGGATTACATTTATTAATGCATCCTGGTATATTATCATACTATTATTGGCTTATGGTATTGCGGTGTCACAAGAAATAAAAACGCAGCGAAATACGCTAAAAGAAGTATTACTAAGTTCTGCTATTGGTTTGGTTATTTCGATTAGCCTTTCGATATTATTAAGCTGATATAATTGTTATTTATTTGGAGGCTATCCATGTTTAACCTAAAACGGATAGCCTCTTTCTATAGATAAACGATTAAAAAACTTGCTTTCGGTTTTAAATAGCTAATTATTAGACTTAACTGAAAAATAATGCTATATTGGTGCAGAACCGCTTCCTTTAATATATTTGTTATTGAAGTAATCGTCGTATTCGTCTGCGTAATTGCCAATACGATTCAATCCTGTCAATATCTCACTTGCTTCCAAACCTTCTACTTCCCGAATCATTTTTATGTACAATCCGTCTTTGTAAACTGTGAAACCAACGCCGTAGAGTTTATGATTCGTTTCCAGGGCTTCGTGAAAAAATGCTTCCTTGTTCGTGGTCGGAATTTTGCAGATTGGAGCCATGCATTGAAAATAGCCATAGTCTTTGCCTTCAATTTTGAAGATATCTACCCATACACTGGCCGAGCCTTTTTTTAGATTCCATTGTCCTGGTTGCTCTCCGCGGCAAGTAGCCGGATCTACTCCTAGATCGCTAAATACTTGTTCTACCATTTGGTGATACACTTTTATATCCATAATACTTGTTTTAAGGTTAGAGTACAAGTTAGGAAATTAGTTTTGAAAAGTCAATTCTTTTTAATTATTTTTTTGCGAATAAGCATTAAAATATATAGCTGCCTTTAGTTTTGGCTATTTCATCATAAATTATGTATTTATAGTGAAATAGCGATGTTTTATTCCTCTTCTTCATAGAATACTTTGTAGTAATGTAAATTTTTGTTCTGGTCGAAACCTTTTTCTATCAGCGATCTATCGCCGTGAATGTAAATGTGAAAATTTTTATCCAGTTTTAGTACACTTTTAAACTTGCTTTTATACTTTTTAGCCACTTCCTGAGAAATCTTAAATTCTTGTTCTAGTGGTACTTCATGTTTTTCAGCAAATAAGTTTTTGTATTCTTCGAAAGCCTGAATTACTTCTGGCTCTTTGATTATTTCGTTTTGAAAATCTTCGAGGCTAAATTGCTCTTTAGTTTGAAAATATTCAGATGTTTTGTTCAATAAATCAATCTGTTCCGTTTTTTCTATGTTATTTTCTTTATTATAAACCTCTTGCACAAAACTTTTGCACATATCCATGTAGTTTTGTGTTTGGTAAAATTCGTCGTTTCTTTGAATAAGATTTAAAAAGTCCTGTCGCCAGTATTGCGCTTCAATACTTTTGTTGATATTGTCGACCAAGCTTATTTTGTAACCAAATTCGCTTTCCGAGTTAAATATTAAAGCACCTTTGTCTAGTTTGCTTATATTTATACCATCTTCTGCTTCTATGGCAAATACTTTGTTCTGCGGATATATTTTTAGAAAAGTATCCTTATTTTCTGCTTTAAAAATACCAATGGCATCACACAGCTCGTCGTCTACAACGCAATTTTTAAAATAGGCCACAAACAAATCGCCCGATTTTATTTTTGAGTGATTGGTTTTCTGAAATAACCACTGACCAATTTCGCGCGTTGTTTCGAAAAACAATGTTTCATCCGCAAACAAATTGTTGATAAGTTCTTGCATATAGTTTTCTGTATCTTCTGTAGATACGAAGTGGTAAAAGGCTTCACTCTTAAACGAACTCAGAAACCAGTGCTTTAATAGGCCACTTAAGGGTTCTTCTGGATTAATTTCCTTTTCGGAGAGCAATAAATCTGCATTGTGCATTTTATTACCCACTTTGTGTAATGCCAGATGTGCTAAATCTGCTTCGTTGAATATAAACATAAGCGCATTATATTTTTTGGTAAAGATAGTTTCTTCGGTGTAAAAATACATAAATTTATTGTGAGCAAATACTTGTTAAGCTATAAAATTACCTGATATGAGGGTTTCGATGTTCTTTGATTTGTTGCTCTCGAAGATAGCCACCAAGTTTAGCTATTACTTTTCATGCGCAATTTTGATAGCTGAACCTGGCTGCAATTTGATTAATAAACTAAAATGTTGATGAATAATGCAGCTTAATATCCCTTTTTTGATTATTTTTCATTTTGTGCCAAATAAATGTTTTTTTTATTAAAGTATAATTATTCAATACGTTGTTAAAGGCATTCGTCCCTAAATTTTGTTATATAGCCCATTTATATTTCATTTATCACTAAATTTTTTCGGGCTTATATTGTCATTGTAGATTTGCTTAAATAAAAGCAAAAGCTATGAATGATATAAAAGCATTAAAAATTGGAAATCTAACTGCAAAATGGCCTATTATTCAAGGCGGAATGGGAGTAAGAGTATCATTATCCGGTTTAGCTGCGGCAGTAGCTAATCAGGGCGGAATTGGCATTATTTCCAGTGTTGGAATAGGAATGGCCTCCAATAGAAAAGGCAGAATGTCGAAAGAAGCAAATAAAACGGGTTTTATTAGAGAAATACGCAAGGCACGCGAATTATCGCCCAAGGGTATTATAGGTGCAAATATAATGATGGCAATTACCGATTTCGATGATATGTTTAAAATCGCTTTAGACGAAAAACTCGATGTAGTAATAGTAGGAGCGGGCTTATTGCTTAAAGTGCCCGAAACCGTAACCGAAGAAGAGTTTGTCTCTACTTCCGTTAAAATTATCCCCAAGATATCGTCGGCCAGAGCTGCTGCACTGATATGCAAAGTTTGGGACGAAAAATACAAGCGCATTCCTGATGCTTTTGTAATTGAAGGTGCATTGGCCGGAGGCCATTTAGGATTTAAAAAATCAGAATTAGAAAGAGATATCAAACCTTTAGCGGATATTGTAAAAGAAACACGCCAGTCTGTGGCATTGTACGAGCAGAAATACGGCCGACCTATGCCACTTATTGCCGGTGGCGGCATTTATTCCGGTGCCGATATGTTCGACATTATGGAAGCCGGTGCCGATGGCGTAAAAATGGGTACGCGCTTTGTTACTACTCATGAATGCGATGCCGACATCAAATTCAAAGAAGCTTATTTAAATGCCAAAGAAGAAGATATAACCATTATTCAAAGTCCGGTAGGATTACCCGGCAGAGCCATTGAAAATGAGTATATTCGTTCGGTAAACAGAGGCGAGAAAAAGCCGGTAAATTGCTCTTGGCAGTGTTTAAAAACCTGTAATTATAAAGAAGTACCGTATTGCATTGCCGAAGCTTTGAGCAATGCCGCCGATGGTAATCTGGACGAAGGTTTTGCTTTTGCCGGATCTATGGCTTATAAAGCCGAAAGAATACAAACGGTTAAAGAAACCATTAACGAACTTATAGAAGAGTTTTATTTAGCCGAAAGCAAAGTTTATGCAATAATTTAAGTTGATTAACTCTATACTACATTTTTATAAAAGTGTATAGTCTGTTGAAAAATAGATTTTACACTTTTTTGTTTTGGCCTTTTTTGTAGTTTTTCTATTTGCTTTTTAATTTTAAGAATAGTATATTTACAAAAGTTAAAAACTCGCCGCCAAGTTGGAAAGGAAGATATTATTTGAAAGTATGAGTTCAGTCTAAAAAGATTGAAAAAATGATTATACCCCTGCCAGCGTTTTCTTAATTGACTTATAAACTGTTTAGTACAGTTACAGCATTTTATAAAAATCTACGCTGGCAGGGTTTTTAGACTAGACTCATTATTTTATACCCGAAGAAAAATTTGTAAGTATTCGAATTTATGATACACAAGGGCAGTTAATTGAGAATTTGGTTAATGCAGTACAATACGGCAATAAACAGATAGAACTTACCACATCCAATTTGCCGCATGGCGTTTATTTCTGTGAACTTTATGTTGGCCAAGAAATATTAACTCAAAAGTTAATCGTAAAATAAATTGCTACTAATCTTTAAAAATTGAATAAAATGAAAAAACTTATTTATATATCTACCCTTTTTAGTTTACTATTAAGCAATACCGGCTGCAAAAAAGATAAAACACCTGAATGGTCTGTTATTTCGGCGTTAAGAAATGGAGAAGAATGGGAAATGCCTGCACGTGCATTTATTAATAAAACCGAAACAGATAATTTTTCCATTCAGGTTCCATACTATGATGAGATAACTGATTATTTTGAAAGTATGACTATCTCTAATTTACCAATGGATAATAAGTATATAAGTCTTTTTAAAAGTACAGAAAATGAATCAATCTTAGCCAAATATTATTTATTAGCGGGCTCTGATGTTATCTTGGATTGGTATGATATTGTAGATAGTCCGGATAACTATATTAATATAACTTATTTTGATTTTAAAAACATGGAAGTGAGCGGAACTTTTAATTTAAGTTTCGCAAATGTTTCACCCAATAGAGAGGAATTGCCAGATACTATCCGCTTTACCAATGGACAATTCAGATTAAAGATAAAAGAAGTAGAATAATAAAAGTGCCATAAGCCATTGCTATATGCTAATGGCTTATGGCCGACTAAAACTTTTTTTTATGACTTGAATTCAGCTTTTAAAAGAGGCTATAGCTTTAAAACATTTTTTTTTCGAATAGTCCTTTTTCCCTGAATATTTTTTTTGTTCTGAACCGGAAAATTAGGTCGGCATAAGGGGTAAAATATAGTAATTGTGCACTTGGATAATTCCCTGCTGAAAGCTTGTAAGCAATGGTAAGCGTAAATTTTTCATTAATATTTTGCCTTAATCCTGATGCATGCTCAATGGTAAAATAGCCGTTTTGGTAATTCGATTTAAAATATTGAATTTCCGCAAAAAAATCCATGTTTTCGGTCCATTCCATTTCAAAATGCACACTGGTGTGCCAGAGTAATGCCTTTTTGGCCACTGTATTTCTAATATAAACTAAATGACCTTTATATAGTGGGTACAAGGAATCTTCTTTAAATTGCAGTGCATTTGTTAATCCGCTTTTTAGGGTGAGTAAATAATTCTGTTGGGTGCAAATGCTTTTTTTCTTAAGATAGCTGCTTAAAATAATTTCGTTACTAAAAGCTAAAATCGCCGGTACCTTTAGTTTTAAATCGATTATTCCTAAATCGGGTGCAAGCATTGGATTGTTTAACCAAGGGCTTGGGTAAAAGATTTGATGGTTGCTTGCTAGTTGTATTTCCCACGGAAGCTCAAGCCAATGATGTTTTACCCCAAGATTTGGCATGCGATAATTTGCTGCCAATATGCTGTGTATTTCAGTTTTATAGCCTGTGGCTATTCTTAAGGGGCTTATAATACCTGTTTGTGCCATTCTAAATGGTAAAGGGTAGGCCGAAAAACTGTTATACGCCGGCTGTGATAGGCCGACCACAGCAATTTGCATAATTATTTGGAGCAAAACTACTTTTAAGCGCATTCAGATTGGGAATTTTTTCTTGTTATACAATTTATAGGCCATGGGGTAGTATAAAGATATAAAACGAGAAAAATTCAATAAGGTTGCCACTATCGTTTTAACAAATAATAACAAAAAGCAAGTTTTTGAATTGCTGCATTAGACCTTTTCTCCTTTTTTAACTATTAGCTATTTAATTGAACTATAGTTAAATGCGTTATCCAGGAAACTCTGGAAACTTTTAACACTTTTTTAGTTTCCAGAGTTTATTTTGTTTCTATATTTGCACTATGGAAAATGGGAAAGAAAATATTTTAGAAACAGTCTACAAGCTATACCTTAAGTTTGGTATAAAAAGCATTACCATGGACGAGGTGGCAAGAGAGATGGGTATATCAAAAAAAACCTTGTATTTACATTTTGTGGACAAAGCAGATTTGGTGGAGCAAACGCTTAGTAATACTTTTCAGCGCCACATCAATAATATTGATCAAATTCAAAAAAGTGAATTAAATGCGATAGACGAATTGTTTGCCATTAATCAATATTTAGCAGAAGTAATTGAAAAAGAGCATAATCCTGCTGTTGATTTTGATTTAGCCAAATACTATTCCAAAATTTTTCGCGATTTTCATCATCATCGACGAGAGAATACCTATCGCTCATTGCTAAAAAACCTGCAAAAGGGGATTCAGGAAGGATTATATCGTAAAAACATGAAACCGGAAATTATAGCACAGGTGCACATGGCCCGAATGGAAATGCAATTGGCCGACCAGGATTTGAATATGCATAAACACATGCAATCCGAAATGTTTACAGAAATTTTCCGCTATCATATTTATGGTATATGCAGTCGCGCCGGCATTGATTATTACGAGCATAAAGTTAATGAGATGCAGGAAAATGGCATCTCCTGGCCTGAGCCAAAGACATAACAATACCATTTACAAAATAATAATGAAAATTCAACCCATTAATATTTCACAAATTACGCAAATGAGAACAAGAAAACTGTTGATACTTAGTATTGTAATTGTATTTACAAATTTTTTTGCGGTTGCTCAGAAACAAAGCGATTCTTTAGCAGTAAAAATGTTTAATCTGCAACAAGCTGTCATATTTGCTTTTGAACATAATACGCAAATGAAAAATGCATCTATCGAAATACAGATTGCCCAGAAAACGGTTTGGGAAACTACAGCTATTGGTTTGCCAATGGTAAATGCAAATGTTGGATTAGTAGACAATCTCGATTTAAGAACCACACTTTTTCCCGATTTTATTACTGGTTCAGTTGTTGGAATTAATACCGGATTGTTTGGCCTTACACCAGTGGCTCCGATTCCCGAAAGTACCACAATGCCCGTTCAGTTCGGTACGCAATATACTGCAAACTGGGGTGTTACGGCAACACAGCTTATTTTTAGCGGCGAATATTTTGTTGGTTTACAAGCTTCGCGGGCTTACTTACAAATGTCGCAAAATGCCATGGAAAAAACCACGCACGATACACGTCAGAATGTAGCTATGGCATACTATAATGCTTTGGTTATGGATAAAAATCTGGAGCTTACCGAATTTACTTACGAAAATATGCGAAAGGTGCTCGAAGATATGAATCAACGTGCTACATCTGGGTTTGTGCCCCAAACCGATGTTGATCAAATGACCCTTACGGTGAATAATATGAAAAACGCCGTTTCGAATATTCGTATATATCGTGAATTGACTCATAAAATGTTGAAAATTCAATTGGGACTTAGCCTTGAAGATTCATTGGTACTTACCGAAACTTTACAACAAATTCTGAATCAAACCAATTACGAAGCAATTTTGCTTAAAGAATTTGATAAACAAAATTATATCGATTACAAAATTCTGCTTAATCAGGAAAATCTGCAGTACTTAAGCTTAAAACAACAGCAAAGCAAGGTTTTGCCCACACTTTCGGCATACTATACTTTTGGAAAAGATGCCATGCGCGATTCTCTTAATTTTTTTAAATCAGGCGACGAATATCCTTGGTTTCAGAGTAGTTCTATTGGCTTACAATTAAATATTCCAATTTTTGCAAGTGGTTCGCGTACTGTAAAAATTCAAAAGGAAAAACTAATGCTCGATCAAATTCGAAACACAAAAATAATGGCCGAAGAATCTTTTCAGCTTCAATTTGAGCAAAACAAAGCAAAGTTAATCGAAAGTGTTGATGCCCTTAAACTGGCCGAGCAAAACATGGATTTATCTTTAAAAATAAAAAATAATATACTTATTCAGTATCGTCAGGGTTTGGCATCGAGTATTGATTTGACTCAGGCACAAAATCAGAATATACAGACACAAAATGAGTATTTTCAGCGATTAATAGAATTATTGAATAATAAATTGGCATTAGAAAAGATGCTTGCCTTAGATAAGGAATAAAAAAAAAGATTAGATATGAAAAATGTATTAGTATTATTGTTAGCTGTGCTTTTTTTAGCTTCTTGCGCCGGAACAAAAGCTGATGAAACACCCGAACAACAAATTAGAGCCTACGAGAAGCAAATTGCTGAAATTAACGAAAAAATACAGCAGGTGTCTTCTGATGCTAGTAGTGATGACATTAATGTTGCAGCCCTGAGTTCAGTAAAAGCTGAAGAAGTAAAAACCAGCTTTTTCAAACACTCCATTTCGGTGAGCGGAAATGTAGAAGCAATTAAATTTGCCGGCCTAAATCCAGAAATGTCGGGTAAAATAATTTCAATATTGGTAGCAGAAGGCCAAGTGGTGAATAAAGGAACAGTTTTAGCGCAGCTCGACGACCGTTTGCTGCAAAGTCAGTTAAAACAAGCTGAAACTAGTCTCGAATTGGCTGCTACAATGTACGAGCGTCAAAAAGAATTGTGGGAACAGAATATTGGAACCGAAATTCAATATTTACAGGTTAAAAATCAAAAAGAATCTCTCGAAAATCAAATTCAGTTGCTAAAAATACAAATCTCGATGACCAAAGTATTGGCTCCATTCGACGGTTTAATTGATAGGATATATCTTAAGGAAGGCGAATTGGCAAATCCGGCAGTTAAATTTATGGATTTTGTAAATCTCAGTCAGTTATACGTAAATACCGAAATTTCTGAAGATTATATAAATCGCATTAAACCAGGAGATGAAGCCTTAATTAAATTTCCGGCTTTTCCTAATATCGAAATTAAATCCATTGTTTTTCGTACTACCAATATTGTGAATCCAAACAGCAGAAGCTTTCTTACCCGATTTAAGATTGATAATCCGGGAAACAAAATCAAGCCAAATATAATTGCCAATGTGCTGCTTTCTGATTATCAAAACGAAAATGCCATATCAATTCCTTCAATTTTATTGCAAAGCGATATGGACGGTAAATTTGTATTTATTGCCGATAAGCACGAAAATGTATACGAAGTTAGGAAGCAATATGTAGAAACTGGTTTAAATGAAGCTGGTAAAATTGAGATATTAAAAGGCTTATATCAGGGCGAATTATTGATCACCGAAGGATACAACCAGGTTAGAAAAGGTCAGAAAATTAATGTAATAGAATAAATTATTCAGACAGAATAACATCAATTTAAAATGGAAAATAAAAAGAAATTACGCGAATTTGGATTAACCAGTTTTAGTTTACGAAATACCAATACCATATTTTTGTTTACGCTGATTATTACCATTTTCGGTGTTTTGTCGTACATCACTTTGCCCAAAGAACTATTCCCCGAAGTAAAATTTCCGTCTATCTTTGTGCAAACCGTTTATCCGGGCTACAATCCCACAGATATAGAAGATTTAATTACCCGTCCGTTAGAAAAGCAGTTAAAAACAGTAAAGGGCATCAAAGAGATAAAATCTTCTTCGGTTCAGGATTTCTCTGTAATTACTGTTGAATTTAATTTTGGAATTGATAATAGTAAGGCCTTGCAAGATGTAAAGGATGCAGTAGATAAAGCGAAATCAGACCTTCCGGACGATTTAAAAACGGATCCAACAGTTACTGATATTGATGTTTCTGAGTTTCCTATAATAAACGTTAATCTTTCAGGGCAATACAGTGTTTCTGAATTACGATATTTTGCAGAATATTTGCAAGATAAAATTGAAGCGCACCATGAAATTAGTAAGGTAAATATTACCGGACTAAACGACCGCGAGATTCAAATAAATGTGAATCCACCTAAAATGGAAGCGCTTAAAGTAAGTTTTAATGATATCAAGAATGCGATTGCCTACGAAAATGTAACTATGTCGGGTGGCCAAATTTTGCAAGGAAATACCCGTCGTTCTATAAACATTGTGGGTACATATATTTCTACGGAAGAGATTGAAAACACCATAGTAAAGGCGGAGCAGGGAGATGTGGTGTATTTGCGCGACGTGGCCTCAGTGATAGATACTTATGCTGAGCCTAAGAGTTTTGCACGCTTAAATGAACAAACTGTTGTATCCTTACAGGTAATTAAAAAAAGTGGCGAAAATTTACTTAATGCTGTAGACAATGTTTTTGCCGATATCAAAACGGCACAAAAGGCCAAGATTTTACCCCAAGACATCAGCATTAACTACACAAACGATCAATCAAAAAACATCAAATCGCAGCTCAATAATTTGCTAAACAGCATGATAATGGGATTTGCCTTTGTGGTAATTATTTTATACTTATTTTTAGGATTACGAAATGCACTTTTGGTGGGTTTATCTATTCCTATTTCCATGCTTGTTTCATTTGCAGTTATAGGGGTAATGGGCTACACAATAAATATGATTATTCTGTTTTCATTGATTCTTGCCTTGGGGATGCTGGTAGATAATGCCATTGTTGCTGTAGAAAACATTTATCGTTTTATTAGTCAAGGATATTCTGTAAAAGATGCGGCAAAATATGCTACAGGAGAGATTGCAATTCCTATTATTGCGAGCACTGCAACAACACTTGCTGCATTTTTTCCTCTGGCATTTTGGGATAGCATGGTAGGCCAGTTTATGAAATTGTTGCCTATTACTTTGATTATTGTATTAACAAGTTCACTATTTGTTGCTCTTGTAATCGTACCTGTTTTTGCACGTACTTTTATTCACGAAAATATTACACACGAAGAATTAAACAAAAAACACAACTACACAGCAATAGCTATTATGTTGGCCATTGCATTACCGGCCTATTTGTTTAAAGCTTATTTCGTTGCGAATTTACTTGTCCTTTTCGCCATTATAGGTTTAATAAATGTTTTGTTTTTGTTTAAACTTTCTCATTGGTTTAAAGATATTTTTCTGGAGAAACTCGAAAATGCTTACTTGCATACCATAGAGTTTACGCTTAGCGGTCGAAAACCATTATGGATTTTTATTGGAATGTTTTTTCTCTTAGTTGGTTCCATGATGTTTTACGCCTGGCGTTCTCCTAAAATCGATTTTTTTCCTGAAAATCAGCCGCAATATATCAATATTGCCGTTACATTTCCCGAAGGAACAGATATTGGCGCAACAAACAGATTTATGTTGTCGATGGAGCAAGATGTAAAAAAATTGGTGAACCCTTATGAAAAATATTTAGAATCTTTGCAACTTACTGTTGGAAAGGGTTCTAATGCAGAGAGAGAGATGGCTATAGGCGATACGCCAAACAAAGGTATTCTTTCGGTTAGATTTATTGATGAAGAATTTAGAACTGATATCAATACCTCCGAAATAATGAAGCAACTTAATGATTCTTTGATAAATAAGTATCCAGGTGCTGAAGTTATTATTCAGAAAAATGCCAATGGCCCACCAACCGGTAGTCCAATAAACCTGGAAATTAAAGGAGACGATTTAACTACTTTATTGGCCATTGCCGATTCAGTTGAAACACTTATCGAAACGAATAATGTTCAAGGAATTCAGAATCTAAAACTAGATGTAGCCATGGACAAACCTGAGCTTAATGTACAGATAAACAGAGATATGGCTATTCGCTTCGGGCTTTCTACAATTCAGATTGCCTCTGCTATTCGTACAGCTCTTTTTGGTGAGGAAGCGGCAAAATATAAAGTGGGCGAAGAACAATATCCTATTAATGTTCGCTACGATGATAATTATCGTTATGACTTAGATGCCCTTATTAATCAGAAAATTACCTTTAGGAATAAACGCGGTCAATTGGTTCAGGTTCCTATTTCATCTGTTGCGTCTATAAATTATATCACTAGTTATGGATCTGTAAAGAGAATTGATCTTGAAAGAGTTGTTACTTTTTCATCGGATGCAGTGGAAGGCTTTAATGCGAATGAAATTAATAAGGAAATAAAAGAAATTATTGAAGCGTACAAACTTCCGGAGAATTATGTTGTGCAGTTTACAGGCGAACAGCAAGAACAGCAAGAGAGTATGGCCTTTATGATGAGAGCAATGCTTATTGCCGTTTCTTTAATTCTGATAATCCTTGTTATTCAGTTTGATAGCATTATTAAGCCATTGATAATTGGTGCAAGCGTTTTGTTTAGTACGATTGGCGTTTTTGGGGCATTGGCTACCTTTAATATGGATTTTGTAATCATGATGACTGGTATTGGAATTATTTCTCTGGCCGGTGTGGTTGTAAATAATGCCATTGTTCTCCTGGATTATATCGACTATCTTAAATCGGAACGTAAAAAGGAAATGGGGATAATGCCAGAAGGGAACTTACCTTTGGACGAAATTCGAAATTTAATTATCATTGCCGGTAAAACCAGATTACGTCCGGTGCTTTTAACTGCTATTACTACTATACTTGGTTTAGTTCCAATGGCCATAGGGTTAAACATTAATTTTGCTACCATGCTTAGTGCGTTCGACCCACATTTATATATTGGCGGGGATAATGCTTCTTTCTGGGGGCCAATGGCTTGGACTGTTATTTTTGGATTGTCTTTTGCCACAATTTTAACTTTATTGGTTGTGCCAATGATGTATTTCCTTTTTAATAAAGTGAAGCTGAAATTTGTAAAAAATTAAGAAAATTGCATTTTATGAAATGTCCGGTCGGCTTCGATTCGGACATTTTTTTTTGAAATACAATGAGCAATTTTCAAACTTGATAAAACAATTGTAAATAAATTTGGTAGTTTTAAATAAGTATTTTTAAATTTACGTGCTTTCGATAAAGGCAAGTTTTGCTATAATGGGCTGAAAATAATATTAATCTAAAAATGTATCTATGAAAAAACTATCCTTTTTGTTTATCCTGCTGATGCTTATTCCGTTTTTGAGCATGGCTCAGGAAGAAAAAACTATTCCCGAAAACGCCAAAACCGGATTAAGTTTAGGTGCGCTTCCTGCTGTTGCCTACGATTCCGATCTTGGCTTCAGGTATGGTGCTTTAGCAAATTTTTACTGGTATGGCGACGGAAGTTCTTACCCGGACTATATGCACTCCTGGTATGTGGAATATAGCCGCACAACCAAAGGAAGCAGCCAGGCTATTTTCACTTACGACTCTAAGTATTTGATTCCCAAAATGCGGGTTACCTCCGATTTTCGATATGTAACAGAGCAGGCTCTCGATTTTTATGGCTTTAACGGCTATAAATCCAACTTTTTGTTCGATTCGGTAGCTTCACTCGACGGTGTTTTAAATCCAAATCGCTTATATTATCGCTACGAGCGCAAGCAATTAAGGTTTACTTCCGATTTTCAATACCAGGTGATGGGTAAAAAACTCCTTGCTTTGGTGGGATTTGGTTATTTCAATACCGCTGTGGCTGAAGTAAACAGCACAAAACTTAACGAAGGAAAACCCGAAGAAGAACTTTTAAACGATACCAGTATTTTGCGCGATTATGTAAACTGGGGATTAATTCCTTCCGAAGATAAATCGGGTGGTTCTAACTTTTATCTAAAATTTGGGGCTGTTTGGGATACACGCGATAACGAAGCAAACCCCATGAAAGGTATCTGGACTGAAGCATTCCTGCTCACAGCTCCATCTTTCTTGGGAAATGATAAACCTTTTTCTCAGTTTGTTTTAACTCACCGCCAATACTTTACATTGAAAAAAGATGTCGCTAATTTTGCATATCGTATTATTTACCAACAAAATTTAAGCGGTGATATGCCTTTTTATATGATGCCTTACTACTACAGCTCAAAATCTGTGAACGATGCATTTGGAGGCTCTAAAACAATTCGTGGAGTGCTTCGTAACCGTGTAATAGGCGATGCAGTTGGTATGGCTAACTTCGAATTGCGTTATAAAGTTTTACGTACAAAAATCGCAAATCAAAACTTTTATATCGCTCTTAGTGCTTTTTCAGATATGGGACAAGTGCTTAAGCAGACCGAACTTGATTATACATTGGTGCCTACAGCGAAAAAGTACCTTTTCGAAGGAGATGAGGCGCTGCATATAGGCTACGGTGGTGGTGTGCACTTTGCATTAAACGAAAACTTTATTGTGGCCGTAGATTATGGTATGGCTGCCAACAAACAAGACGGAAATTCCGGTTTATATATTGGTCTAAACTGGTTGTTCTAATTAGTTTTTTGAAAAGAAAAAAAACTGTGCTTTTTAATCAGGCACAGTTTTTTTTTTCTAAAAGATGAGCTAAGCTTATTGTAAGAGTACACTGTTTTTTTCGAAAATAGCCTTTTGGTAAAATCCATAAGGTAAATCAAGTGGAAATTTTGAATTTCTTACCCTTAGTAAGTACACAAAATTCTTATATTGCCATACCTTGGCCGGACTGTTTAATCCTTTTTTACTTGTGGTATATGCCGCAATATCGTTAAATATGGTTTGATACATAGCAGCAGAACTACTATCGGTAAAGGCAAACTCCGTTATTTTAAAATCTGGTTTCGATGATTTGGAAACCTGTTGCATAACTAAAGTCCTGATTGTTAGGTTGTAAAATATTACAGTCTCCTCCGATTCAAAATTTGCACCTCTTTCGGTTGATTTCACCAAAGCCTTGTATTGTGGTCGCGGAGGCAAAGTTATTATGGTTTCACTTTTCTCATTCCCATCTACCTCAATAGAATTTATATATTCGCTTGGCCAGTTTGCGAGTGGCAAGGCAGAATAATCATACTTTTGGGCCATTTTTATAAAAAGAGCCAGGTAATCTGTTTTGTCGGCTTGCACATTTTCATCAAGGTGATTTTGTGTTTCGCTTGCTTTTTTTAGGCTATCAGCCTCGGCAAGCGAATTTTTATCTTTATTTAATTGTGAGTTGCAGGCATTCATTAATACAATGAAAGCCGGAAAAAGAATAAGTTTGCTCATTGTTTTCATAAGGGAAAATTACGAAGTTTATTTTACTTTGTTCGTTAAAATATTGATAAATAACACTAAACGAAATTTAATATCATGCTAAAATATTTTCGGGCGTTTATTAAGTTTATGATTTAAAGCTCAAAATTAAGGCAAAGTTTATAAATTTTTTTCCCTTGTTTAAAATATTTCTTGTAATTTTTTTTTCTCTGGTTCATTTCATTTTTACTAGCATCAATATCATCATCAAATCTCTATAAATTATTGATTGAATGTATTTTTTTTTTTAATGAGTTCAGTCTAAAAAGATTGAAAAAATGATTATACCCCTGCCAGCGTTT
>DYOH01000083.1 GCA_020720625.1 Acetofilamentum sp.
CTATAGAAGTAATATCCTAAGGAACTTATTTTTAGCGTTATTTCAGCAGCCCCTAAAATAGCCATCAAGTTTAACTATGCCCCTAAGTTTTTAAACAAAGGAAGCATTACCTGTCAGGGGTTTCCTGGTATTTAGATTCATAATCTGATGTTTTTATGAATGATTCAGTATTATCTTTGGAATTAATTTATAAAGAAAAATAGGCAAAGCATTTTTTTTTCTTATAAATTAAGCTTTTGTTTAATTCTGGAAAATAAGCTATTGCTATCTTTGTCGAAATAGCTTTTCTTATAATTATAGCCATAGGAATAACCATATCCATAGCCATGCCCATAACCGTATTTATAACCAAATGACGAAGAAAAATTAACGTCGTTCATTAAGATAGTGAGATGTGCCACATTTTTGTTTTTATATAATTCGTCGATTACACGTAAAGCATTTTTATTGGTGTAGTTTTGGCGCACCACATAAATATTAATATCGCAGAAATTTGCCAGCAGCAATGCATCTGTAACAATAGCAATAGGGGGTGTGTCAAGAATTACATATTCGAATTTTTCTTTTACGTAATTTAAGAAATCGAACATTTTGGTCGTACCAAGTAATTCGGCCGGATTTGGAGGAACCGGCCCCGAAAGGGCTACCGAAAGGTTTTCGATTTCGGTGGGCAAAATAATTTCGTCGGGAGTGTTTTCGTTTATCAGCATAGTGCTCACTCCAATATCGTTAGTCATGTTAAAAGCAGAGTGCAACCTTGGTTTACGTAAATCCAGGCCAATAATTATAGTCGATTTTCCGCTGGCGGCCAATGATGCGGCAAGGTTTGCCGCGCAAAAAGATTTACCTTCGCCACTGGTGGTGGATGTAAGCGAAATCATTTTTTTATCTTTATCCACGGTCATGTACTGCAAATTGGTTCTAAGTGAGCGAAACGATTCCGAAACCGGGGCGTTTGCGTGGGTGTGAGTCGGAATTGGACTTTTTTTGTCGTTGTGTGCAATGGAGCTAATAATCGGAATTTTGGTAATTGATTCAATATCCGTTTTATCCATAATTTTATTATTTAAGAAATCCTTCAGGATAACAAAGAGCAAAGGAATAATTAATCCGATGAGCATAGTTCTTTTCTTTATATCTCCTTCGTTGGGAGCCACTTTTGATGCAATAGCGGCGGTAGCAATGTCTAAAATTTTTGATTCAGCTTCGTTAGATGCCTGTGTAATAGCGGCTTCCATGCGTCTGCGCAACAGAAAAGTGTAAATATCGTCGTTTAACTCAAATTTTCGGGTAATATTTTTCATTTCGCGCTGAAGAATGGGCAAATCGTGCAGCTGCTGATAAAGTTTATTCAAATCTTCTGCAATTCTTACCTGCGAAGTATGGGCCGCTTTAATATTATTTTCGATATTTAGTTTAAGCGCCTTTTTGAGATTTTCGATGTTCATTTTCAAAAGTTTCATCGATGGTATGTCTTCGATAACGCTAAGCGACATTTCGTCGAGTTTGGAGTATGCATCCTGATATTTCTCCAAAAGTACATGCAAGGATCGGTCGTTAATATCGTAAATACTCGGAATAGCTATTAAACGGGCATCTTTAACCGAGTCGAGTTCTTTTAAATAATACTCATAATACTTTAGCCTTGTGGTAATAAGTGCTTTTTCTTCGTGGAGTTTTTCTATTTCTGTAAAAAGCGCTTCACCTTCGCGCGAGATATCGGTAATTTGGTTTTGAGCCCTGAAAATTTGAAGTTCTTTTTGGGCAAAATCGAGCGAATCTATCACGCCATTAAGTTGCATGTCGATAAAACGGATGGTTTTGAGTGCTGCACTATTCTTTTTCTCTAATTGCATCTGAATGTACTCGTTGGCCACGGCGTTTAAAAAATCGGCTTCTTTTTGTGCTTCGGGTCCCTCGCTCCAAAGCCATAAAATTGAGCCTTGGGCAAATTGTGGTTGTATTTGTAGTTTTCCTTTGTATGTATTTACAAGCCCATCTATACTATTAAAAAAGAAGTAGAAGCTTTTATTCTTTAGTTCATTGTAAAAATTGGTTCTCAGTTCAAGTTTAAATCTAAAATCCGGGCTTTCGAAGAATTCGCCAAAAAGCATTTTTTCTTTGGCCTGATTCTCATTGATGGTAATTTCGTATTCCTTTTCGTTTAGTATATTAATAAACACTTTTTTATAATAGGCATGATAATGTGATGTATCTTCGAATACTATAAAGGGAGCACGCACGTAGAGCTCTTCGTCGCGAAAACGGGTAATTTCGTAATAGCTTGTTTTAAAATTTAGTTTTGGAATGCTCCGCCGAATAATTTCGTAGGATTGAAAAATTCCAATTTCGTTTTTTATGTTCTTCGAAGCATTAAACAATGATAGGCCGCCAAGAATATTCTCGGTAGATTTGGTTTCGGCATCAACCAAAATAGTAACGTGAGTGGAGTAAACAGGGGTGGCAAATTTTATTTTAAAATCGGCATAAAAGTAGGAAATAACAAATGCAATAATAAATAAATACCAAAAAGCCAATATTTTGAGTAAGAATTTTTTTATATCAAAAGTATTTTGAGAGGTTTCACTTGTTCTGGTTTCCATTAGTTGCGATTATTGTTATTTAAGGTAAAAATAAGTGTAATACTCGTAATGATACTTGCCACACTGGTTAATAGGGTGGTATATTCGCGTAAATTGGAGCTTACCACTTTATATGGTCTTGGTTCTACAATTATGATGTCGTTTGGCAAGAGATAAAATTCTTTTTTTTCGAGAATCGCCCGGTCGGTAATATCAACTCTGTAGGTCTGATATCCGAATGCTGTAGTGCGCATAATGAGAATACTTTTTCTGTTTCCGTAATCAGAAATTCCTCCCATCTGGGCAATTGCTTCAACCAGATTAATCTGATTGTCTTGTACCTGCAATATTCCTTGCTGGGCAATTTCGCCTAAAAATGTAATTTTATAATTTAGTAATTTAACAATTATACGACTATTAATCAAGTACTTATCTGCTTCTAGCTGAAGCGCTTTTTGTAATTCGGAAAGTGTATAGCCTTCGACATAAAATTTGCCAATAATTGGAATATCGATAAAACCGCTATCGTTTACATTTATTCCCACAAGATTTTGATTCATAGCGCTATAGTGATTTGCGTTATTTACCCCGCTAAAATTTTCGAAATATTTTGTAACTTCTTCGTTGGTAGATGCAAAGCGTATCATTAGAATATCATTTTTATTAATCTTGTATTCTACCGGATTACTTTTGTAATAAAATACAGTATCGTCTACCTTATAATCGATTGCTTTATTTTCAAGATAAATTAGTTTATTTTTTGTATTACAGGAATTTAATCCAATTAATAACAAAAATGAGAACAGAATTATGTGTATAAATTTATTCATTGAGCTAGCTAAAAAATAAAGTAATGGTTTTTGATATGTGCTAAAAATGCCATTTATCTGAGACTAAAAATATAAAACTTTTGTGATATAATGGACAGGAATGAAAAAAAAAACTTAAAACTATGCAAAACGCTGGTTTAAAAACAAAGATTTACTAAATTAGCGCCATGTCGGAAATAGATTTATTTAAAATAGAGCACAATAAAATAGAACCGGAGCGAGGCCGGATACTCATATCTGAGCCTTTTGCCGATGATTTCTATTTTAAACGTTCGGTGGTACTTTTGATTGAGCACAACGAACATGGTTCCATGGGATTTATTCTGAATAATTATTCGATTAAAATTCCGGTTACCAGTATATTAAGAGATATGCCGGATTTTGGCGGACGCTTATCTTTGGGAGGCCCTGTGAGTACAGATTCGCTGTTTTATATGCACACCTTAGGCAGCAAAGTAGAAGGCAGCATTCCGATTATGCATAATTTATATTGGGGTGGCGATTTTGATGAAATTAAGAGATTGATTACACTAGGAACTGCCAATGAAACGAATTTGCGCTTTTTTCTTGGATATTCGGGCTGGAGCGAAGGTCAGCTTGCATCGGAAATTTCGCGCAATTCGTGGCTAGTATCAGAAAGTAAGGTGGGTGAGATAATGAATACCAACGAGAAAAAAAATCTATGGAAGCAATCGCTTAAAAATTTAGGTCAGAAATACGAATTATGGGCCAACTTTCCGGAAGACCCAAACCTTAACTAAAGCAATATTTGTTAATTTCGTTTGTCATAAGCTCTGCTTTGGCATGAAAAAATCGCGAAGTTCTAAAGCTTCGCACCCACCGAATTCCGGTAATGGCATTGCTAAGCCATATTTCGTCGGCGGCAAGCATTTCGTCGGTTTTAAGTCTTTTCTCCTTAAAACTCATGCCTATATTGGGTGCCAGTTTTAGAATGGCATTTCGCATTACTCCGTCAACGCAGCCTTCGCTAAGCGGAGGGGTATAAATTTTGGTATTTTTAATAAGCATCAAATTTGCGGCAACACCTTCAATCAGGTAATCGCTTTTATCAGCAAAAATACAATCGTCTAGCTCCATTCTTCTTGCTTTTTCGGCTGCCTGGATATAAACAAGACTGTTTAGGGTTTTAAAACCCGACCAAGGCAGTTTGGGATGGTAAATATCGTTGCAAATATCTATCTGATAGCCAATTTTATTAAGCACATACTTGCTTTCCACAAGTTTTTCGAGTTGAATAAGATAAGAAAGTTTTTGCTCCGCCGGATAATAATATCCACCCGAATTCCGGTAAAAAGTTACCCTTACACGCACACCTTGAAAAAATCTGTTTCGGTGCAAAAGTTTTATAATTTGGGTTTTCAGTCCGTTTCCATCGTCGTTTATTTCCAAAGGAAGCTGATAAATAAGCACAGAACAGGCCATTTTTATTCTTTGCCAGTGTGCGTGATAAAACTGCACTTCCATGCCGTTTGCATGCATGGTTTCGAAAAAACCGTCGCCATAGGCAAAGCCCCTGTTTGAATGATGGAGCACATTTTGATCTTCCGGAAAAATGATTCCGTTGTGATTGAAATATCTTAAAATTTGCATTTGTCAGAATTAAATTACCATGCTGTGTAAAGCATTAAATTGGAATTTGGCTCAATTTTATATGCTTTAATACCGGCTCGTGTAGCTGCTTCTATATCGCCTTCGGAATCGCCTACCATAAAACTTTGTGCCAAATCGGCGTTCCATTTTGCCAAAGCTTTTTCTATGAGCAAGGAACCTGGTTTTCGGCAAAAGCAATGGCCGTTTTGTGGATGATGCGGACAATAAAAATCATCGGCCAACATTAATCCATGTATTTCGAAATCTGTTTTTATTTTTTGATGTATACTTTCAGTGTCAACAGTACTATAAATACCCTTGGATATTCCGCTCTGATTGCTAATAAGAATAAAAATATAACCCATTTTGGCATAATGTCCTAATTTTTCGAAAACACCCAGATTGTAGTGCATATCGCTTTTACGATAGATATAATAATGTTTTTCGTTATTTAAGATAACGCCATCGCGGTCGAGAAACAGAATTTTATTTTTTTCCATAACAAAATGATGACAATACAAAATCAACCTAAAAAGTGAGCGAAAAAGTCTGTTGCAAATTGAAAATGGAGCAAAATTGGAAAAATAAGGCCATACACGGAACCCACAAAGTGAGCATCGTGATTAACGTTATCGTGGTTTTGCTTGCTCATATAATGCGAATATGCCAGAAAAACAATGGCAAATATATAACCGGGAATCGGAATAGGCAATAAAAGCATCATAATGCGCATGTCCGGAAAAAACAAAATAGCTGCAAAAAGTATGGCCGAAACAGCGCCCGATGCCCCTACAGAGTTGTAATAATGCATGTTTCTATACTTAATTAGCGAAATAAGCGAGGCCAAGGGGATAGCAGACAAATAAAAAAGCAGGTAAATTACAGAGCCTATTCTTCCATATAGCGCAATAAACGTATCTTCTACATAATCGCCAAAGAAAAATAATGTAAACATATTAAATATGAGATGTGTCCAATCGGCATGCAAAAAACCGTGGGTTATAAGTCTCTTATAATCTTTATTCTGATAAATAAGAAAGGCATTAAACATATAGCGACGAAAAAAATCGTCGCTTTTAAAGCCTTGGTAACTCACAAAGATAGTAAATGCGATAATCAGATAAGTTGTCATCCTATTGCTAATGTAAAATTTTAAAAATTAGTTCAGTAAGTAATTCACCCGGTTCTGCTGAAACATTATTAACTCCCTTGGCTTTTAAATCGTATTCGCGTAAAAAGGAGATAATCTCCACCGTTTTTTTTGGATTATAGGCTGATGCCGCTTTGCGATAGTTTTTCAGGAAAAACGGACTTACGCCCAATGCAGTGGTTAAAGAGCCATCTGACTTATCTTTAGTGAAATGAAAAATCAAGAGTTTAGAAAAAAAACCATACAAAAAAGCCAGGGTATTAAAAATTGGATGTTCCTTTTGATTTTCGCCAAAATACTGCACAATCCGAAAAGATTTGAGTGTATCTTTATCAGTAAGGGCATTTTGCAATTCAAATACATTGTAATCTTTGCTAATTCCAATATTTTCTTGAATAATGGCCGGGCTTAACTCAGTTTGTTCCGGAAAACTAAGGGCAAGTTTATCAATTTCGTTGGCCACTTTCGATAAATCTGTTCCTAAATATTCGGCCAGCAAGGCAGATGCAACGGCACTAATGCGTAGTTTTTTTTCTTTTACATATTGATTAATCCATTCCGGCACTTGATTATCGTATAATTTTTTGGATTCTAAAATGACTCCCGATTTTTCGATGGATTTATATAATTTTTTGTTTTTGGGCAAGCTTTTGTATTTATGAGCAAGCACAAGGATGGTAGTTTCTAGCGGACTAGAGGCATAGTGCATTAAATCGTCGATTTTTTTAAGATTCTGCGCTTCTTTAATAATCAAAACCTGGTATGGAGCCATCATGGGATATCTCTTGGCGGCCATATCCACATCGCGGGCTTCGATATCTTTACCATATAATATAGTCTGATTAAAAGCCTTTTCTGTTTCCGACAACACATTTTTTTCGATAAAATCGCATAGTCTGTCGATATAAAATGGCTCTTCACCCATCAGTAAATATATCGGACGATATTTTTTGTGCTTAAGTTCTTCCAGAATCTTTTCAAAAGTCATTATCAGGCAAATTTTAGATGTTTCACCGATTTACGGTTTTCGATAATTTCTCTAAGCGAATCAATTCCAAGTTTAAGATGCGCATCTACATATTCTTTCGACACTTTTTGGTCGCTCTCGGTGGTTTTAACTCCTGCCGAAATCATGGGTTGATCAGAAACAAGCAGCAAAGCCCCACTAGGTATTTCGTTGTGAAAGCCTACGGTAAAAATGGTAGCTGTTTCCATATCAATAGCCATTGCCCTGGTTTCGCGTAAATACTGCTTAAAAGTATCGTCGTATTCCCAAACCCTTCGGTTGGTGGTAACAACAGTACCGGTATAATAATCCATGCCGGCATTACGAATAGATGATGAAACGGCTCTTTGCAGACTAAATGCCGGTAGGGCAGGAATTTCCGGTGGAAAATATTCGTTTGATGTACCATCTCTGCGAATAGCTGCGATAGGCAAAATTAAATCACCCAGTTTGTTTTTGGATTTCAATCCACCACATTTGCCAAGAAACAAAACTGCTTTAGGATGAATAGCTTCGAGTAAATCCATTATAGTAGCTGCATTTGGACTACCCATACCAAAATTGATGAGCGTTATTCCTTCGGCCGAAACATTTGGCATTGGATGATCTTCGCCAATGATTGGAGCATTGTACATTTTGGAAAACAATTCGATATATTGACCAAAATTTGTAATAAGAATATGCTCGGTAAAATCTTCCAGTTTGCGGCCAGTGTACCGTGGTAGCCAATTTTCAATAATTTCTTTTTTCGTTTTCATAAGCATAAATTTTCAAACTTGATACGCATTTTATTTTGGATGTTTCAAATGAAATAAAAGCTTTCAGTTTTTCGATTTTTTTTTATTATAAAATAAGCAAATGTAAAGCGAAATATTAGAATTCGAAAATAATTTATCTTTACGATAATGGACTTACTTATTTGTGTATTCGCCAACAAGGTATTACAATAAATTTATTGTAATACAATAAGTTAATTGTTCCTGTAAGGTATTGCGTAATAGTACGCATAATTCAAAAGTATTAAGAAATGTAAAAAATTCCGATTATCAGCAAAAATTATTACCTTTGCCAATTCACTTTTTAGTAGATGAAAGGCAAATATCAATACAATCCGGAAAAATTAAGTTATAGCAAAGTAGATTACAATTTATGGCAAAAATTTTTACGATATGTTTTGCCCCAAATTTTAGCTGCCTTTGTAATAGCTTTTCTCTTATTTTTAGCAGTTTCTTACGTTGTAGATACTACAGAAGAAAGAAAACTTAAAAACCAAAATAAATTTCTCGAAGAAAATTACGGACGACTCGAAGACAAATATTCTAATGCCCAAAAGGTGCTCACCGATTTGCAAAGTAGAGATAAGAATATTTACAAAGCTATTTTTGAGGCCGAACCGGGAGCTATGTTCGAAAATCAATTGCAGATAAATCTGGACAAGTATGTGGAATACTCTCCTTTGGAAAAATCCAGATTATTAGGCAATAACGAAAAGAGACTTGATACCATAGAGTACAAAATTGCCGTAAAAGAAGATTTTTATCAGGAGTTGTATAAGCTTATTGAAACAAAATCTGAGATGCTTAAAAATGTGCCTGCAATTTTACCTTTAAAAGAAAAAGTAGAAAATATTACTGCATACGGTTTTGGACAAAGACTTGATCCATTTTATAAATCTAATGTATTTCATACCGGTATAGACTTTGCCATTCCGGTGGGTACAGTTGTGGTTGCAACCGGCGATGGAGTGGTTACACGCACACTTACCACCCGCCGTCAATATGGTATGCATCTCGTAATTAGCCATGGTTTTGGATACGAATCATTGTATGCAAACCTGGATCAAATTCGTGTACACCCCGGACAAAAAGTGAAGAGAGGCGATATTATTGCATTTAGTGGAAATACCGGAAAATCGGCTGCTCCGCATTTGCACTACGAAGTGCGAAAAAATGGTAAAGCAGTGAATCCGGTTAATTTTATTTTTCTTAATCTGAGTCCCGAACAATTCGACCAATTAAGTTTTAAAGCTTCGCAGGCCGGGCAAGTGCTCGATTAATTATTTTTATATCGATTTTTTTTCATTAGCTTTGTAATAATGCCTAAAATAAAATGAATATGCTAACACCCGAAGAAAAAAACAGTGTGGATAAATTATATTATACCATTGGAGAAGTCGCTAAAATGCTCGATTTATCTACTTCATTAATTCGATATTGGGAGAAAGAATTTGATATTATCAAACCAAAAAAAAATAAAAAGGGAAACCGACATTTTACCAAAGACGATATTGATAACCTTAAACTTATTCATCATTTGGTGAAAGAAAGAGGAATGACATTAAAAGGTGCGCAGCAAAAAATCAAAGAAAACAAAACGGGTACCGAACATAATTACGAAATAATCAAGAAGCTGCAAGATATTAAAGATATACTTTTGGCCATGAAAAGTGAATTAGACGCTTAATTATCATGAAGTTAAATCAAATAATTGCTATACTGGAAGAATTTGCCCCAACGGTATACCAGGAATCCTACGATAATGCAGGCTTAATTTGTGGCGATACACAAATGCATATAGGCAGTGCCCTTATTTCGCTTGATGTTACAGAAAAGGTTGTAGAAGAAGCCATTCGCAAAAATTGCAACTTAATTATTGCGCATCATCCTATTGTATTTGGCGGATTAAAAAAAATTACAGGAAAAAACTATGTAGAACGCACTCTTGTTAAAGCCATTAAAAACGACGTTGCTATTTATGCCGCTCATACCAATTTGGATGCTGTAGAAAATGGGGTTAATGATAGAATTTGCGCGAAATTGAATCTTCAAAGCTGCAAAAACCTTGATTCTGCGAAAAATACACTAAAAAAACTTGTTACTTTTGTGCCCAAAGCACAAGCCGAAATGGTGCGCGAGGCTCTTTTTGCCGTTGGTGCCGGATATATTGGAAATTACGACCATTGTAGCTTCAACACGCCTGGCGAAGGCAGTTTTAGAGCGCTCGAAAAGGCTATGCCTTTTGTGGGTGACAAGTTTAGCACGCATTTTGAACCAGAAACCAGAGTCGAAACTATTTTCCCGATGCATCTCCAAAACAAAATCGTGCAAGCCCTTATTACTGCTCATCCTTACGAAGAAGTGGCCTACGATATTTATTCGCTCGATAATCTAAACCCAAAAATCGGAATCGGAAAAATTGGATTATTACCTCAGGAATTAGACGAATTAGATTTTCTGAACTTGTTGAAATCCGTTTTTAAGGCTGAAGTTATCAGATATACTGCATTGCGTGGTAAAAAAATTAGAAAAGTTGCGCTTTGTGGCGGAAGTGGAGCGTTTTTATTACCAAAAGCAATACAAGCAGGGGCGGATATTTTTATTAGTGCCGATTTTAAATATCATCAGTTTTTTGATGCAGATAATCAGATAATTATAGCTGATATCGGACATTATGAAAGCGAACAGTTTACAAAAGAAATTTTTTATGATATACTATCAAAAAAAATACCTAATTTTGTAACCCAAATGACTGAAATAAATACAAACCCGATTAATTACATATAAAAATGGCAGAAGCAAAGCAAGGCAATACTACGGAAATGACAATAGAAGAGCGCTTATTAGCCCTTTATCGTTTGCAAAAAGCCGATTCTAAAATCGACAATATTCAATTCCTGCGTGGTGAATTACCTTTTGAAGTGAGTGATTTGGAAGACGAAATTACCGGACTGGAAACCCGTATTAAAAATTATAAAGAGGAGAATGCGAACCTAAAGAAAAATATCGCCTCCGAAAAAAACAAAATCTCTGATTGCAAAGCTAAAATCAAAGATTACGAAAGCAAATTAGGCGAAATAAGAAATAACCGTGAATACGATTCCTTACATAAAGAAATTGAATATCAGGGTCTTGAAATGGAACTCTCAGATAAGCACATCAAAGAGTTTACCAAAACTATTGATGCCAAAAAAGTACAAATTGCCGAAGCAGAAGAGTCTTTGAATGATAAAAACTCCGACCTGGAAACAAGAAAAGCGGAATTAGCACAAATTGTGAGCGAAACTCAGAACGAAGAAGCTGAATTGAGAAGAAGATCGGAAGAACTGGCACTGCTTATAGAGCCCAGATTATTACATGCTTATCAGCGTATTCGTAAAAGTGTGAGAAATGGTCTTGGTGTTGTGAAAGTAGAACGCGAAGCTTGCGGTGGTTGTTATAACCAAATTCCACCCCAACGTCAGCTAGAAATTGCTAGCCGTAGAAAAGTTATTGTTTGCGAACATTGTGGACGTATTTTGGTAGATAAGGCTTTCGACGACGAAATTTTGTCATAAAAATATCATTATCATATAGTTGATAAAACCTTTGGCGATTTTCCAAAGGTTTTTTTTTATCTGCTCGCTTCAGAATCTATTTTCCCAAAACCAAAATGTGAGAAAAAGGTATGTTTCTCACATTTACTATAGCTTTGGTTTTTTTAGCAAACCTTAATTATTATGCGATTTGCCCTGTTACTCAATTCGGGTTCCAAGACCGTAATTTATCAATCCGAGATCATCAATGGTAAAAAACATTATTGAGTCTAGTCTAAAAACCCTGCCAGCGTAGATTTTTATAAAATGCTGTAACTGTACTAAACAGTTTATAAGTCAATTAAGAAAACGCTGGCAGGGGTATAATCATTTTTTCAATCTTTTTAGACTGAACTCATTTATAGATAGAAAATTTTGTGAGCTATTTCGGATTTTCACATCTGCTAATCGCATAACAAGATAAGGAAAAAAATCAAATTTTTATAGCTTGATAAAAAAAATACTTTTAGAAGAAGAAGAATTACGCACGCAAAGCCACAAAAACTGTGAAGAAAGAAGAAGAATTACGCAAACAAAGCCACAAAAACTGTGAAGAAAGAAGAAGAAATACTCACGCAAAGCCGCAAAGACGCAAAGAAAAGAATTTAAGGGAAGACTCAATCTCTTTAAAACCTTTGCGTCTTAGCGTCTTTGCGTGGAAAAAAAATCCATTGGCGTAAAAAAAAAGCGTTGAAAAATAATATATCTGAGAGAAAAAAATTCTTCTCTTCCTTTGCGTCTTAGCGCCTTTGCGTGGAAAAAAAAAATCCTTTGGCGTAAAAAAAAGCGTGGAAAAATAATATATCTGAGACAAAAAATTCATCTCTTCCTTTGTGTCTTTGCGCCTTTGCGTGGAAAAAAATGGTAGAAAAAATACTTTTAGAAGAAGAAGAATTACGCACGCAAAGCCGCAAAGCCGCAAAGAAAAGAATTTAAGGGAAGACTCAATCTCTTTAAAACCTTTGCGTCTTTGCGCCTTTGCGTGGAAAAAAATGGTAGAAAAAATACTTTTAGAAGAAGAAGAATTACGCAAGCAAAGCCGCAAAAACTGTGAAGAAAGAAGAAGAAATACTCACGCAAAGCCGCAAAGACGCAAAGAAAAGAATTTAAGGGAAGACTCAATCTCTTTAAAACCTTTGCGTTTTAGCGCCTTTGCGTGGAAAAAAAAAATCCTTTGGCGTAAAAAAAAAGCGTTGAAAAATAATATATCTGAGATAAAAAATTCATCTCTTCCTTTGCGTTTTAGCGCCTTTGTATGGAAAAAAAAAATTGGCGTAAAAAAAGCGTGGAAAAATAATATATCTGAGATAAAAAATTCTTCTCTTCCTTTGCGTCTTAGCGCCTTTGCGTGGAAAAAAAAATCCTTTAGCGTAAAAAAAAGCGTGGAAAAATAATATATCTGAGATAAAAAATTCTTCTCTTCCTTTGCGTCTTAGCGCCTTTGCGTGGAAAAAAAATCCATTGGCGTAAAAAAAGCGTGGAAAAATAATATATCTGAGATAAAAAATTCATCTCTTCCTTTGCGTCTTAGCGCCTTTGCGTGGAAAAAAAATCCATTGGCGTAAAAAAAAAGCGTTGAAAAAATCCTTTGGTGGAAAAAAAAGCGTTGAAAAATAATATATCTGAGAGAAAAAATTCATCTCTTCCTTTGCGTCTTAGCGCCTTTGCGTGGAAAAAAAATCGTTTGGCGTAAAAAAAAAAGCGTTGAAAAAAATCCTTTGGTGGAAAAAAAAAGCCACCCGAAGGCAGCTCTTATGATGAAAAAAAATCTATGGAAGCAAAATTAATGAGCCGATTTAAAAGCTTTTACGGCTTCAATCAATTTAGGCACAACATCGAAAGCATCTCCAACAATACCATAATGCGCAGCTTCAAAGAAAGGAGCTTCGGGGTCGTTGTTTACCACCACCATTACTTTAGAACTATTAACTCCGGCAAGATGCTGAATAGCACCAGAAATACCAATTGCGATATATAAGTTTGGATGCACCAATTTACCTGTTTGTCCAACATGTTCATCGTGTCCGCGCCAACCTTCATCAGAAACAGGGCGAGAACAAGCAGTACCGGCACCAAGTATATGAGCCAACTCTTCAATCATTCCCCAGTTTTGTGGGCCTTTTAAACCCCTACCAGCAGAAACGATAATATCAGCTTCTGTTAAAGGAATTTTTCCTTCGATTTTTTCAATGCGTACAGGTATCGCTTTCAGCAGTTCATCAGCCACATCCAAATCAACAGTTTCAACCGATGCGGCCACTTTATTCTCTCTCACTTCGAAAGAGTTAGGCATTAAGCTTAAAATTTTAACTTCAGAATCGATTTGCATTTCGGCAAAAGCCTTTCCGGTGTATACCGAACGTTTAACCACAAAAGGAGCATAGCTTATAGGTAAAGCCACAACGCCACTAACTGTGCCGGCATCAAGTCGAACTGCTAGTCTTGGAGCCACAGATCTTCCGGTATAATTGTGGTCGAAAAGTACCACTTTAGCGTCCACTTTTTTTGCAATTTCTGCAATGGCGTGAGTGTATGAGGCCGCAATAAATTTGCTAACTTTATCACCTTTTACATGGAATATTTTTTCGGCACCATAGTTTGCCAACAAATTTAATTGGTCATTGGCAACGTTGCCAATGGCAAGCGCATAAACTGGCATGCCCAATTTCTCTGCGATAGCTTTTCCGTAGGAAATCAATTCAAAACTGGCTTTTTTAAATTTTCCGTCCCAGTTTTCGGTATATACTAATACTGACATAATTTCTGTTTTTTTTGAATGATTAAATTAAAGCACTTTGGCCTCTTCGTGCAACAAACGAACAAGTTCGGCAGGATTATCGGCCGGAATCATTTTGCATGCGCCTTTAGATTGTGGCATAGAGAATTTAACTACTTTAGTATGTACGCCTTGGGCCACAGCAGGCACTACGGATAAAGGCTTTTTACGTGCCATCATAATACCGCGCATATTTGGGATGCGGGGTTCTTTAGCGATACCTTTTTGACCACTGGTTACGAAAGGAGTTTGCACTTCAACCACTTCTTTTCCGCCATCGATTTCGCGGGTAATAGTGGCCACGTTTCCGTTTAGTTCGAGATTAGCAGCGCTTGCCACTGAAGGAAGGTTTAAAAATTCTGCAACCATTTCGCCCACCTGATTTCCGGTAAAATCGATAGATTCTTTTCCTGTCATTACAAAATCGAACTGACCATTTTTATATACCTCAGCAATTTGGCGAGCCACAAATAAAGCATCTACCGCTTCTGCATCAACGCGCACTGCATCGTCGGCACCAATTGCCAAAGCTTTACGAATAGTAGGTTCTACATCGGCGCCACCAACTGTAACAACGGTAATGTCCAAATTGTTGGTTTGCTCTTTAATCTCTAATAAGCGGGTAAGTACCAACTCGTCGAACGGACTAATGATGTATTGAATATCCGTTTTATCAAACTCAGAATCGTTATTTACGAAACGTATTTTTGAGGTTGTGTCTGGCACATGACTAACTGCAAGTAATACTTTCATTGTATATTATTTTATATAAGTTTCCTATGCAAACATAGTAATTAATTTTCAAAAAACAAATGCATGCATAATAATTTATGCAAAGGTTTTCGGTCTTTTTTTTGGTATCTATTTGATAATTAATACAAAAATATAAATATGCAATTATTTCCACACAAAGAGCTTGCCCTACAACATAAGTCTGAGAAAAATTTAGTTACTTTGCAATCCCAATTATGCTACCCTAAATATTTTTCATCCTAAATATGAGTGTATTAGTAAACGATAGAAAAAACCGATTAAGGGTTAATGTTCAGGCCGTATTGTTG
Organism: Acetofilamentum sp.; assembly: GCA_020720625.1. Classification (GTDB taxonomy): domain Bacteria; phylum Bacteroidota; class Bacteroidia; order Bacteroidales; family DYOH01; genus DYOH01. Next base: position 15,368 of record DYOH01000083.1, read on the forward strand.
GTAGGTGCGCTGGCACTTGCCGAACAAAGTGTTGTTTTGCCTGTAATTGTAAAACATTTCAGCGACAGCAATACCATTGTGGGTATATTTGCTTCCTTGTTAAGGGGAGGTGCAATTATCATGCAGTTGTATGCAGCCTTTAATGTTCGTAACGAGGGGCTTGTATTGCCCCGAATGCTGAATGTATTTAAAGTCAGATTTATATCATGGTTTTCTATAGGCATTGTAATGCTGCTCTTTGGCGTTTCACATCCCGTGCAAACACTGTTTCTTTTTAGTGTAGGATTGTTTACATTCTCATTTGCCGCTGGGTTTGGAGCTATTTATTATCAAGAACTTATGGGAAAATTGTTTACACCGCAATACCGGGGTAAATTGGTTGCTGACCAGCAAATTTTTGCCGGATTATTATCTATCATCAGTGTAATTGGTGTTTCCGGATACATTTTAGAAACTTTTGAAGCACCTTACAGCTTTGCTTATATATTCTTAATTAGCAGTTTAGTAATGGGGATTGGATTTTTATATTTTGCGCCCATGAAAGAAATGCAAAAAACGAATACCGATAAGAGTCAGAAAAGTTTTACGTCTTTTATAGTTAGTGCTTTGAAATTTGTAAAGACAGATAAGCAATTGCGCATTCAAATAATTGGTCGCTTTTTATCTTATGCCTTTATGCTGATGCTGCCTTTCATTATATTGCAAGCCAAAGATAAATATCATTTAAGTGGCTCCGAGATAGCCATTTTAGCAGCCATACAAATGCTTGGCGCAATGGTTGGTAATTATTTCTGGGGGAAACTCTCCTTTAGAGGCAACGATAAGGCTATAGCCCTGATTTCATTTTTTATCAATATTCTGGGATTTACGGTTTTATTGTTTTATCAGGAAATGCCCGCCTTTTATGGAATATTTTTTATTATGGGCGCCTCTATTGATGGTTCGCGATTAGCATTTAACAACTCTTTGCTATCCTTAGCTCCCGAAGAACACCGACCGGCTTATGTGGCTATAAATAACAATATCACAGCTTTAGGCTTATTCTTGTCTATCCCGGGAGGCATCATTCTCGACAAATTTGGGTTCACGGTGCTCAACATCATTGCCATATTGCTTCTTATAGCCGGCTTTTTTGTTAGTCTGAAACTGAAAAGGAACTGCCGCAATTTTCAGGAGATAATGGTAAAAGCACCTAAGTAGGGGCTGCTGAAATAACGCTAATAATAAGTTCCTTAGGATATTACTTCTATAGATTATAATTTCGAGTGCAAGCTTTTTAAAGCAGAACTCGCGAAAACCTTATACTTATATAGGATAAGGTAATAAGGTAGAAATTAAAGCTACAGTTTTTTTCTACTCAGGTGTACCCCAAACATAAGTGCTTAAAAAAAACTTATTTGCTATTTACACCTTAGTACACAATATTGTAAAAGGA
>DYOH01000084.1 GCA_020720625.1 Acetofilamentum sp.
CACGTACTTCCGGGTCGTATTTTAAATTTTCGTCTTTTACCCATGTAAATAAGTTAATCACCATAATCCAAACCGTTGGCATAAGTAAAATCTTCGGCTTCGGCTCTGGTAAATCCATAAGTTGCACCGTAAGAGTTAAATACGCCGTCAAGGAAAAGTTCTTTTCTTTGCGCACCGGTTAATTGTTTTTGTCCGGCAATAGCTGCATTTTGGAAACCATAGTCCGTAGATAAGGTAAAAGCTGTTTTTTTGCCTTTAGCACCTTTTTTCGTTGTGATAACGATTACACCGTTTGAACCACGTGCACCGTAAGCAGATGTTGCTGATGCATCTTTTAGTACAGTAATAGAGGCTATGTCGTTTGAGTTGAAAGCCGCAAGTGCGCTTAAAGAACTCAAGGAGGCAGCATCACCTGAATAGTTACTGTTGTCTACAGGCACACCGTCAACAACGAATAATGGAGCGTTTCCAGCAGTAATTGAGCCTACACCGCGAATTCGGATATCCTGGGTTGAACCCGGAGTTCCGGATGATGCTGAAATAGACAAACCTGCAACTTTACCTTGCAAAGCTTGGTCTACAGAAACAACAGGAACATCTTCTAGTTGTGCTGCAGAAATTTGCACAGTAGATCCTGTAATTTCGTTTTTGCCTTTGGTTGTATATCCCAATACTACCACTTCTTCCAGACCAATGTCTTCAGTCTTTAAAGTAACATCAATAACTGAGCGTCCGCCTATTACTACCTCCTGGGAAGTCATTCCTACGAATGAAAATACAAGGGTAGTGGCATCTGCTGGTAGGTTAATCTGATATTTTCCATCCATATCAGTAAGTGTACCTACATTCATAAAGCCCTTAACACTAACTGTAACCCCGGGTATAGGAAGGCCATCTTCGGCTCCCACTACTTTTCCGGAGATAGATTGTGCAAGCAATTGTGCGCTAAATGCGAACAATAATACGAGTATAAAAGCTATTCTCTTCAAATTTTTTTAAAATTTAAGTTAAATACTCGTCGTGTCAAATATAGCTATTTTTTTAAATTTTATTAACTTTTTATAAAGAAATAGCTTTTTATAAAATGGCTTTTTTTCATCTATATTCCTAGATATTTCAATTTATTTGAGCGATTTACATGGAAATCAAAAAAAAAGCTGCTCAATATCTGAGCAGCTTTTTAAGTTAATTAAATCAAAAAAATTCACAACCACTTAACAAACGGAAAGTCTTGTCGGTGTGCCAAAAATGGATGTTTGGGATACATCCTAATGGCATATTTGTAAATTCCTGTTTTTGTGGGTTCAACTTCTACCTTGAATTGAACTATCTTATCTTGCAAATATTCCGGTATCATGGGTATAATTTGCAATATTTTTTGTGTTTCGTCTTCTTCTTCGATCACCACAAGCTCCAAGCCAACACTATTTACAGGAAGTTCTTTCAGGTCGAGTTTAGCTTCTGCAAAATATTTTGAGCCCATGTCTAGTTTTGATGTATTTATGTCCGAAGTAGTAACGTCGAGAACTTGTATACTTTCCCATCCGTAGGTAAGTCTTTTTTTCCAGGAGGCTAATTCGTGCGACAAGCTAAAATCATTGTCTCTTAGTTGTTGCTTTCTTGCGGCCATTTTTCTGTAATACCTTTCGATGTAGTCTTCGAGCATGCGTGCTGTGGTAAATTCCGGAGCTATTTCGGCTACGCATTTTTTGATAAATTGAACCCAGCCTGTGGGTACACCTTTTTCGTTTCGCTCGTAAAATAATGGTACAATATCGTTCTCAATTAACCCATATAGAATTTCGGCATCTAACTGATTCTGGAATTCTTGATTTTCATAAGTGCGTTGTTCGGGTAATGCCCATCCGGCTTCTTCTTTGTAGCCTTCTACCCACCAGCCGTCTAATACGCTTAGATTTAGCACACCGTTCATTACTGCCTTCATGCCGCTTGTTCCACTAGCTTCGAGTGGTCTGGTAGGGGTATTAAGCCAAACATCTACACCTTGCACAAGCTTCTGAGCCAACTCAATATCGTAATTTTCAAGGAAAATTACTTTTCCGATAAATTCTGGCCGGTGCGATACCTCTACTACCATCTTAATCAAATCTTGCCCGGCTTTGTCGGCAGGGTGTGCTTTTCCTGCAAATAAGAATTGTACAGGCTTTTGGGGGTTATTAACGATTGCCGATAATCTTTCGATATCTGAGAAGAGCAAGTAAGCACGCTTATAGGTGGCAAATCGACGGGCAAAACCTATGGTTAAAACCTTTTCGTCGATATTTTGCTCTATGGCCACAATTTGTTTTGGATCTTTTCGGCGGCGCACCCAGTATTCGTTTATTCTGTTTTTAATAAACAAAATAAGATTTTCGCGTAGTTTTTCTCTTGCTTGCCAGATTTCATCATCCGGAATATCGTGTATCTTTTTCCAAACATCTACCTGATGTAATAATTTATGGCTACTCACTTCAAAGTATTTGTCAAGAAGTGTTTTCCATTCCTTGGCTGCCCATGACTGATAATGCACGCCGTTTGTTACATATCCAACATGGAGTTCTTCGGGAAAATATCCATCCCACATGTGTTGAAACATTTGTTTGGAAACTTCGCCGTGAAGGTAGCTAACTCCGTTCATCTGCTGAGCAATATTGGCAGCCAGATGGCTCATGGAGAATTTCTCTGTTTTATCGCAGGGATTCATTTTTCCTAATTGAATAAATTCTTCCCATGTAATTTTTAGCCTTTCCGGGTAATGTCCCATATAGCTCATTATCATCTCTTCGGGGAAAGCATCGTGTCCGGCAGGAACAGGGGTATGGGTGGTAAAGAGTGTAGATGAGCGCACAATTTCGAGCGCTTCTGTAAAGGTGAAGTTAAAGCGCGACATATAGTGGTGAATTCTTTCAACACCAATAAATGCTGCATGTCCTTCGTTACAGTGATATACATCTTTATGTATTTCCATCAATTGTAAAGCCCTGATTCCTCCAATTCCTAAAAACAATTCTTGTTTTAAGCGATTTTCGTTATCACCTCCGTATAAATGGTGCGAAATACTCCTGTCTTCGGTTCTGTTTCTTTCAATTTCAGTATCCAGGAGATATAGCGGAATGCGACCAACCATCACTTTCCAAATTTGTGCATAAGCCGTGCGTCCAGGTAATACAATACGAATAAGCAAAGGTGCTCCTTCGTTGTCGGTTTGCAATTTTACAGGCAAATCGGAGAAATTTTGGGCTTCGTAGCTTACCATTTGCTCCCCATTGATGGATAATTTTTGTGTGAAGTATCCATATTTGTATAAAAACCCCACAGCTACCATATTGATAGCAGAATCTGATGCTTGTTTGAGATAATCTCCGGCAAGAATACCCAAACCTCCCGAATAAATTTTAAGTGGATTGGCAATACCATATTCCATGCTAAAATAGGCAATTTCGGGCACGTCGCTTCGCAATGGTTCACTCATATATGCTTTAAAATGCGCATATACTTTATGGTATGCTTGCATAAAATTAGCATCACTTTCCAGATTCTTAATTCTGTTTAATGATATTTCCTTAAGCAGTTTAATTGGATTTCTACCGCTTTTTTTCCAATCGTGATAGCTAATCATTCTAAAAAGTGCCATGGCCTCGTCGTTCCACGACCACCACAAATTGTGGGCTATTTCGTTTAAGCCTTCTAATGCTGGGGGCAAATTTAAGTGTACTGTAACAGTTCGCCAGTTAGGTTTATTTACCTGTAGTTTTTTTATGTTGCCTACCGGTTCTTTACTATGATGAAATATTTGATTCTTTGTTCTGTCCTGTTGGTTATTAAGAGCTGTTTCGTAAGCTTTGTAATAATGTACAATCAAATTTTTCCAAAGGGCAGTTCTCGAAATGAAATATGCATTTTCGCGTGATAATCGCAATTCATCATTGTCTTTATAACTGCAATAGATTAATCTGCTTGCAATTTGGTCTGTAGCATCTTCATAATTATCGTCGTTTCGATCTACAACTCCAATACATTCTGAAGTTTCAATATTTTGCTGATTTATCCATTTCCCAAAACCGGCCAGGGTGGTGGTTATGGTGGGTACGTGAAATGCTAAACTTTCGAGTGGCGTATATCCCCATGGTTCGTAGTACGATGCAAAAATTGTAAGGTCTAATCCAATAAGCAAATCATAGTAATGCATATTGAAAATACCATCATTCCCATTAAGGTAAGTTGGAACAAAAATGATTTTAACTGCTTGATTTTGCTCATTAGTGAATCCCAGGTATTTTATTTTTTGCATGGAAGGGTCGAAATCCACATCGTGCAAATAGTGGGTAAGGAATTTATTATCTAAAATATCGTCGTTTGCTCCATTGAGTTTTTCTTTTAGGTCTTTTCGGGCACCATAATTGTGTGCCGGAACCATAATAAAAGCAACAATTTCTTTATTGAAGCCGTCTTTAATGTTTACCCTGTGCAGGGCATCAATAAACATGTCGATGCCTTTATTCCAAAACTCATACCTTCCGCTTGTGGCAATAAATTTTGTATCCGCTTTTAATTCGTATCCTATGAGATTTTCAGCTACTTTTCGTAGCAGATTTTTGGCATTCTGTTGCTTTTCGTCGTAATCGCTTCCTTTGGGCACAAAATTGTCTTCGAAACCATTGGGTGTTACTACATCTACAGGTTTTTCAAGAAACTGTGCGCATTCTTTGGCGGTAATATCACTTACGGTTGTAAAACTATCAGCTTCTCTGGCAGAAATTTTTTCAAGGGAGTGCTTGGCCACGATGTTAAACTCTTTGGCTTTGGCATCGCCATTGTATTGATGAAGATTTTTGTAAAGTGGCACTCTGTTGCCAGCTATCGACCTACCCAAAATGGTAGCGTGTGTGGTAAAAACGCTTGCAATTTGTGGTAGTTGTTTTTTCAAATACAAAACCCCTGTGCCTGTCATCCATTCATGAAATTGGGCGATTACTTTTTCGCGGCCGTTCATGTGGTGTAGATAAAAACTTTCGATTAATTGAGCGGCAGCGTAACCAAACATGGCCGGTTCAACATAATCCCATTGTCCACTGAGTGAATCTAATCCGTAAGCTTCCCAAAATTCCGCAAAAATTTCGTCTTTCTTAGGGAAAAAGGATGAAAAATCTACCAAAAAAACCAAAGGTTTTCCAATAATTTTCCATCTTCCGATTCTAATTCTCAAACCCTGATTTTCCAGTTTTTTTCGCCATGCCCTAAAAAGGGCTTTGTCTTCTTCAAATTCGGTATTTTTTCCCGACTCTCTGATTAGATCGGGGCCGATTAGTATTAGATTATCTTTAAACACTTTGGCCAAGGTTAATGCTTTGGTAGAGATTACTGTATGTATTCCTCCTACTTTGTTGCATACTTCCCAGCTTGTTTCAAAAATATAATCCGGACGATTTGTTGTCATATAGTTTTGCATTTAAAAATGGCCTGAATAACTATAACTATAACTATAATAATAATAATAGGTATTCAGGCGAAGTTATTTTAATAAAAGGCTTATTCTTCGTTATTTTCCGAAGATTTTTTTCTTTTGGATGTTGTTGTTTTTTTTACTTCATTTTTTTTGCCGGCTGCTTTTTTTTCTTTGGATGTTGTTTTGGTCTCTGATGTTTTTTTTAGTTTTTCTGCCGGTTTTTGCTCAATATTTACAATGGCCTTATCAGGCAAGGCTAATAATTTTGCTCTAAGTTTTTCAATTTCGCCCTGATATTTTGTAATTAGCATTGTGATTTCCTCTTCGGTTTTGGGCTCTGCATCTCCAAACTGATTTTTTACTGCCTTTTCTAATCGAATGATAAAATCGCTTAGCACATTCATAAAGGTTATAAATGCATCGTATGGATTATCGTAGGGATTGAAATACATGTGAACATCTCCGTCGGAGAAAAATTTGGTACACATATAATAAAAGTGGTCGCTGGTTTGTAGCAATAGCCAGTCTTTTTGAATATCCTGATCTTCTACTTTTCTTACAATAGATTCCAGGCTATATAGTTTATCGAATGCTTCATCCTGTAATTCATTTCCTAACCATGCTGTTAAGTCGCGCTCTTCGTCGGCCCAGGATATGGGGTATGGAACATGTACCGGAGCTACGGGTTGCAATTTATCGGCAACCTCCGATGGGGTAAGGAATTTGTATTGCGACTGAGAAAAAACAGTATGCGGCAAAGCCCTCATAAACTCGAAAATGCCAGTGTCGGCCCATTGGTGCTCACCAAAAGTTTCGTAGTCCATAAATAGATTTACCACATCTTCGTTTTGGGGAATGGAATTTAGCCAGCCAACAAATTTTTCGGTGGTAAGCGGCCAGTTTTCCCATGCTCTGTTTGAAAAACGGAAGGCAATATCGTCTGATAATTTAAAGTTTTTGAGTAAAACCTTCATTTTTGGATTACGGGCATTGTAATACAAGAAGTTTGGACTTTTCCAGCCTAAAATATGTTTGGCTCCTTCGGTAAGCATGGCTTTATATCCCATTTCTGATACCATTTCGCCTACTTCGTCGGAATAAATAAGCTCTGTATTTCGGAAAACTTTGGGCTCTTGGTTAAACCAGTGTTTTACTTTGGCCACTTGCATAGAAACTTGTTTATGGAATTCTTCTTTGCTTTTTAGCGCAGATAGTGAGTGCGAATAGGTTTCGGCTAAAAATTCGACACTTCCGGTTTTCGAAAGTTTTATAAAGCTCTCTAATACATCCGGAGCATATTTTTCGAATTGCTCAATGGCCACCCCCGAAAGCGAAAAACTGACTTTAAATTGGGTACCATATTGTTTTATCAGTTCTAAAAGTAAATTATTCATGGGTAAATAGCATTTTTGTGCTACTTTTCGCATAATAGACTGATTGGCATATTCGTCGAAATAATCGTGGTCGTTTCCTATTTCAAAAAAACGATATTTTTTTAAACGGAAGGGTTGATGAACCTGAAAGTAAAAACATATTGTCTTCATATCTGTTTTATTTTTTTCTCTGATTAATTAACGTATTGATAATAAGTTAGTAAATATACATCTCTAACTTGTTTGGCTGCATTTTCCCATTTTAAATGGTCGACCTCTGTTTTTCCAAATTTTTGGAACATGGTAGATAGTCCATCGTATTTACATAAGCCATAAATGGCATCTGCAATGGCGTGAATATCCCAAAAATCCACTTTTATGGCGTGGTGCAAAATTTCGGCAACACCCGATTGTTTACTTATGATAACCGGTACATTGGATCGCATGGCCTCTAGTGGCGAAATACCGAATGGTTCCGAAACAGAGGGCATAACATAAACATCAGAAATGTCGAACATCCGGGTAACCTCGTCTCCTTTTAAAAAGTTGGTGAAATGAAATTTGTGCGACATGCGTAATCCTGCCACGTGGGTTACCATGCGTCGAAACATATCGCCGCTTCCGGCCATTACAAACCTAACATCGTCTGTTCTTTCTAAAACCAGTTTTGCTGCTTCAATAAAATATTCAGGCCCTTTTTGAAAGGTAATTCTACCTAAAAAAGTAATAACTTTCTCGTTTACAGTTTTTACGTAGTAATGCTTTCTCTTTTCGATGGGCTCCACTGCATTATATACTGTGTGTACTTTTTCGGGATTTGCGCCGTAGCGCGATACTACAATATTGCGCGTAAGATTACTTACAGTGATGATGCTGTCGGCATGCTCCATTCCATAGTGCTCGATATCGTAAACAAATTGGTTTACATTTTCGCCGCTTCGGTCGAATTCTGTGGCGTGAACGTGAATAACCAATGGTTTGCCTGAAACTTTTTTGGCTTCAACACCAGCTAAATAAGTTAGCCAATCGTGGGCGTGGATGATATCGAAATCGTAGAGTTGTGCTATTTGTGCTGCTACGCGGGCATATTTTTTTACCTCGTCGATCAAATTGGCGCCATAGCTACCCGTAAACTGGTATTTTCCTTCTTCGTCGAATTCTATTGTTTGCGATTGGCTGAGCACCAATTCTTTTAATATCCCATTTTCGTAGTAGTAAATTTTGCCATCTTTAGAAATTTTTAAATCAGATTTTTTAACTCCGATATTTTTTAGATAGGCTTCAAAATTTTCGGGCTCGAGATAGGGTGTAAGTATCGAATTTATTTGAACAGTGGTAATATTTTCCGAAAATTCTGAAACTTCCTGAAATTCTACTGATTCCTGGTTTACTACTTTCTGCGAAATTTGTGCCAGTGTATTTTCTCCCCATTCTTCTTCTACTCTGGATTTGTGCAATTGAACGGAAATGTTGCTAGCACCTACTAATTTGGCCACTCCGTGGTCTTCGTCGCCAAATAATTTGGGTACAACAAAAATTATCTCCAAATCTTTAAAATGCGTTAATCCTTTTGTTAATCCATAGCTTGCAGTTCCAAGCCCACCCGAGATATGTGGTGGAAACTCCCACCCAAACATTAATACCTTCATTCTTTATTATCTTTTCATCAGTATAAACAACTATTCCTTATTTTTGTATTCGTTCAGCAGGCAATTGATTCGTAGCACCTCTGCTACGCTCCATGCCTGTGAGATAGAGCCCTTTGGATAATGAGGCGGATTTCCGTCGAATATCTCTGAAATACTTCCAATTCCGGCAGTAACCATATCCTCTTCAAAACTGTTGAATACTTTTTCGGCCATCGCAATTCCTTTTTTACCATGAAGCTTTAAGTATCCCTCAACGTAATGTCCCAAAAGCCAGGGCCATACTGTTCCTTGGTGATAGGCTCCATCACGTTGTTCCTGACTGCCTTCGTAGGTTCCAACATAATTTGGGTCTTTGGGCGATAATGTGCGTAATCCTTTGGGTGTGAGTAACTCTTTTTCGATAATATGTAAAACCGCTCTTCTTTGTTCTTCATCGAGCATGATATAGGGCAAGGATGTTGCAAAAACCATGTTGGGTCTAACTTGCCAGTTTTGACCATCATCGTCGGCAAAGTCGGCAAGGTATTTATTTTTGTCGGACCAGAAAGTTTGCAGGAAGGATGTTTTAACCAGTTCGGGCAATTCTTTCCATTCCGCAATAAAATCGTTATCTCTCGATTTTTTGGCCACTTCGAGTGCAAACATGATGGCATTGTACCATAAAGCGTTAATCTCTACATCGTAGCCAATTCTGGGGGTTACGGGTTTTCCGTGTATTACGGCATCCATCCATGTAAGTGCTTTTCCTGTAACTCCTGAGTATATCAGTCCGTTTTCGCGCATTTTTATTCCGTAGGTGGTCCCTTTTCTATAAGCGTTCAAAATATCGCGGATGTACTTGCCGTAAGTATTCCAAACATTTGCATAGGAACCCAGTTCGTAAACATATTTTTGCAAAGCCCACATAAACCATAGAGGAGCGTCTACCGAGTTTACATCGGCCGATGCACCAATGCCCAGATTTGGAAATAGTCCGTCTCTAAGTTCGTGTACCATTGTATCGAGCACCGTTTTGGCAGTCTGCATATCTTTGCGGGCAATAGAAAGGCCTGGTAAGGCAATAAAAGTATCTCTCCCCCAGATGCCAAACCAAGGATAACCTGCTGTAACATACGTTTTTTTGCCTTTTCTTACAAAAAATTGCTGTGCAGCATTTTCTAAACAATTGGCAAAACTATCGCGGGGTGTTCTTTTGTTTACTTCTGCGGTAAATTTGCGTTTTAGGCTTTCCGGTTCTATTTCGGAAGTTCCGGCAGAAAAGATTATGCTTTCGCCTTTTTTGATGGTAACTTCAAAATATCCACAGGCAAATAAATCTTCGTGGAAATCGTATCCGCGTTTTTGTTCTTCCATATACTCCACATTGTAGTACCAGTTTGGAGCATGCACATAGTCGGCTTTTTTAGATACTTGCATATATAAAAATGGGTAACCGGTGTATAGTTTCATTCGGATACCGCTTGGAACTTCTTCGTATTTGGAGTTTACATCCAGATTGGCTTTGCTTAGACGATGTATCTGGCGGAATGCCAAAAATGGCTGAAATCTGATTTTTGTGGGCGAGTGTGCATCTTCGAGCGTATAGCGCATCAAAATCCTTTCTTCGTCTTGGGTGAGTAAGGCTTCTTTTTTTAGGATTACGCCTCCCACTCTGTAGCGATGCGTTGGAATGGGGTCGCTGTGAAAGTCTCTGATGTATTTATGTCCCAATGGATGATATAATCCGGGATATTTGTGGCTTCCGATGTGAAACTCTTGTTCGTGCTGAATAATGGTTTCGTCTAATCCGGAAAGCAATACATGCTTTTCTCCATCCAAATCGTCGAGCGGACAAACTAACAATCCATGATACTTGCGTGTGTTGCAATACGTTATGGTAGAACTGGCATAAGAGCCGGCCCTGTTCGAACGCAAAAATTCCCTCCCGAGGGAGTAATTTAAGTTAATCAGTTGCAATTTGTCAAATTTCAGATAACTCATAGGTGAAAATAAATTAGCGTTGATATATTGTTCAATTTTTTTATCAGAGGTGAAAGTTACATTTTTTTTTCAAATAAAGAAGTGTTTTTTGTAATTAATTTTAATGAAAATAAACTTTTTACAAACGTTTTCGTTTCTGTATTCTTCTATTTGTCAGTTAATTATATTTTATCTGAAAATATTCTTTATTTGATTTTTCGCACATTTAGGAATCATTACGGAAACGTTTTCGGGGAAATGATAAAAATTTATAATTATAAGGGCAAAACACCAGGAATAAAAATGGTTTTCGAAAACTAAGTAAATTTTTGATAAAGTAATATTGAAGAAATCAAAATTTTGTTAATTTTGTACGAAATTAGCTTTATGATATATATATATATATATAATTTTCAGCGACTTAAGCAGGGCATGTATGGCTAACTACAGCCAATTAGTATTCTTTTGTTTGTTTTGTAATTCTAATTGGCGTGGTAAATCCAATAAAATAAACTAAGCAAGTCTTATTTAAAATCAATAAAATTATGAACAAATATATATATTATTTTGTATTAGTATTCTTCTCTTTCGGCCTTTTTAACTCTGCATGTGAATCTGTGAATGAAGCTAATTTACAGAAAATAGGATTAAAAGAATTTTCTTCTCACGAAGAAATCTCACATTATATTCTAGAAGTAAATAAAATGACCTTAAACGAACTTAAAGAGTTCGAAAGCAAGGAATCTTTTACATCATTTGGTCGAAAATCGGAAGAATTATATGCCTCTATTAATTTTGATCAATTTAAAAGCTATGAAGAATTGGTAGAATTCGTAAAAAATCACAATCAATTTCTACAAATGGTAAAAAATTCAGATGGCGAAAATTATATTGAAACAAATTTTCACACATCAATTTATAGATACGTTATGAACGTAGATGGCCAATTCAAAATAAACGATAATGTATATAAAGTTTTGAGAATGAAATAATTTCGGTTAAAGAAGCAGATTTTGAATTATTGCAAGAAATTACTGATAAAAACATTAATGAATATAGAAATGATTATAGGGTAAAATTTAATCATGAATTGTCTCCAAATACGAACACCTTAAAGGATGCTGAATTTAATTGCGGATTTAGTAGTCACGAAAGTAAAGCAACAAACGGTGATAATAGAACTGTTTTGCAATTAAACGTGGAATATTTATCTGATGGAAGAGTACAAGTATCATCACTTATTAGACCATACAAAAAAACGCTGGGAGTATGGTACTGGTGCACTAGAACGTTAAGCTGCGATTTAAAATTAGCTATCGATATCAAAGATTATTATGGAACTTGGAATCGACAAAGTTATCATGCAAGTGAAGCGGGAAAAAGCGATTCAAAACTTAGTTATGTTTTCTTTCTTCACCCAATAACGTATTCAGATATTCACTTTGGATGATATGATTGTTGGGGGGCTTCGCCATCTACTTCGCCTGCAAAACTACAGTGTAATACAGACGTTGAATACTAATATTTTTTTAAGGGTAGATGGATTAACTTCCATCTACCATACTTTCTGATTATGAAAAAACTAATAATTCTAATACTTTTGGCAGGAGTATCTTGCCGTAGTTTGGTTGATGACAATTTTCCCGCAATGGAACAATTGCCTGTTGTTAATGGTTTTATTTTAGCCGATAGTGCAATTAAAATACACTTGTCTTATAGCGCGAATATAAATGCGCTGAGTATGGAGAATGTCGAAGATGCTGAAATAGAAATTACTAATACGCATGGGCTAAAGTATCCATTAGTATATCAGGGGGAAGGTATTTATCGTATTGATAGCGTAGCTAAACAAACAAACATTTACCAATGTAAAGTATCAATTCCCGGTTATGATACTCTGGAATGCATAGATACAGTGCCGGAATCTGTAATGGTTTCGGACATTAATCATATTGAGGTCGCAGGTATAGACAAAGAAGGACAAAGCTACGCAGCTCTGGAGTTTACCTTTGAAAACGATCCGCAAAAACGGTCTTACTACGAAGTTGGAATAAAGGTACTAAAAGAAGATTTTGTTGATAGGGCAGAGTTGATTGAAATTTCTGACTCTATTCTATTGAATGAAGGAATATTTACCGGGGTTTTTAGTAATGCTTTAATTAAATCAAATAAATATCGTATGAAGCTAAATTATACTACCAATATGCATTCGTATAATATGATGGTATTATATCCTATCGTATTGGAATTTAAAAGTATAAGCTATAGTTATTATCAATACAAACACCAGTTGTATTTATATGAAAAAGGAAGATATCCGGATAACTTATTAAGTACAAATACTATATTCCCGTTATATTCAAATATCCGCAATGGATTGGGTATTTTTGCATCTTATACAATTTGTTCGCAAGACACAATTTACCCTAATAGCCAATAAAATGAAGAATATTTTTTTATATGTCGTTATGCTTTTAGTTATACAACCAACGCTGGCGCAAAAGACTTATAAGGTATCAGGTTTTGTAGAGGATAAATTTACTCAGGAAGCTTTAATTTCAGCAAATATTGTTGATATAGAATCTGGAAAAGGTACATTTACCAACAATTACGGCTATTTTAGTTTGTTGGTTAAAGATTCAGTCAAACTAAAAGTTAGTTTTGTTGGCTATCAAACTATCCTTTTGCCTATCAATCAATTCTCTGATACATTAGTACGAATACTCCTAGAACCGGAAAATGAAATTAGCGAAGTTGAAATAATTGGACAACGAGAGTACAGAAATAACCTGATAGAATTGTCAGGCCGTGAAATTCAAAATATCTCAGCCATTGGCGGAAAAGTGGATTTAAGTAAAACATTACAACTATTACCTGGCGTTGGAACTTTAAGTGAAGGTTCCAGTACATTAATAATAAGAGGAGGCGAACCCGGACAAAATTTATATTTATTTGATAATGTACCCATAATACATGTAAACCATCTAGGAGGATTTTTTTCGGTATTTAATCCGGACATTATCAACAATGTGCAGCTCTATAAAGGAGGGATTCCTGCTAAGTTTGGCGGAAAAATTTCTTCGGTTATGAATATAACGCAAAAAGAAGGAAACAAATCAGAATTTAAAGGTAATTTATCTTTGGGACTTACGGATGCCTCCTTTAGTTTAGAAGGTCCGGTAAGCAGCAAAATGAGTTATATTATTGCCGCACGTAAAACAATGATTGATCCCATAATGTATCTAATGAGCTCTTTGTCTGATGGCGGACAGTATTCCCTATTTTATGGATTCCACGATATAAACTTTAAACTTACGTGGAAACCAAATATCCGCAATACAATTAATGCTCTCCTATATTATGGCGATGATTATCTTAGATACAAATCAAGTTTCGATGAGAACAATGTAGCGCAATCGGCTACATATCTCAACATTTGGGGGAATTGGCTAAGCTCAGTGCATTGGAAATCAGTATTAAAGGATGATTTGTTTATGAATATGGTAATTTCATCTTCCAGATACAGATTAATGAATAAAAATGAGCAGCAATATTCCGACCAAGTTAATTCTTTCAATTTCTCATCTGAATCAGGCTCTACTGTCAATAATTTCAGATACTTGGGGGATATAAACAAAACTATCATCAAAAACTGGAGTGTATCGACAGGCATAGAATTCAACTACAAACAATATGTTCCGGTTTATAACGATTTTACCACTAAAAATAGCATAAGTACTGCTGATGGGAACATATTCTTGCACAATGAAATAAAAATCTCAAAATTCTTATACTTAGAACCTGGAATAAGATTTAATACATACAAAAATAATGATTTTTTTGCGTATAGCATTGAGCCAAGAATTACAATAAATGTAAATTTACCATATAATCAAACACTTAGTGCAGACTATATGCGTATAAAGCAATACGAACATTTATTTTTTACGCAAGGCGATATATCCAATAACGAGGTGTGGATACCTTCTGATGAAAAAATCTTACCAATAGATTTAAACCAACTTTCTGCCGGATATACAAAAATTTTTTCTCAGGGAAAATATATCTTGAACATATCAGCATATTTAAAAGAAATGTCGCAATTAGCAAACTACGCAGAAGGATATTCCACGTTTATTAATGATTTAAATTGGTATTCCAGATTGTTAACAAGCGGAAAAGGCTTTTCGAAGGGAGTAGAGATTCAGGCAAAAAAAAATACAGGTGTACTAAATGCTTCTCTTTCTTACACTTTATCTAAAACAACTCGTGAATATCCACTAATTAACAACGGGAAATTATATCTTTATGATTACGATAGATTGCATTCCTTTTCTATTCAAATGAACTATAAACTAAATACGCATCTAAGATTCAATATTTTATGGATATATCAAAGCGGACTGCCTTATACACCAGCTATTGGAAAACAGCTTGTTTTTTCTGAGCAAGAAAACCAAAACGGAGAATCCTTTTACTACGAAGCATTAATCTACGGTGAGAAGAATAGTGCAAGAATGCTCGATTATCATAGATTAGATATCTCGACGCAATATGAATATATGAGTTCAGTCTAAAAAGATTGAAAAAATGATTATACCCCTGCCAGCGTTTTCTTAATTGACTTATAAACTGTTTAGTACAGTTACAGCATTTTATAAAAATCAACGCTGGCAGGGTTTTTAGACTAGACTCATTAATTTAAAGCAAATATATAAAAGCTTATAATCACTATATATTAGATAATCAACCACGT
>DYOH01000085.1 GCA_020720625.1 Acetofilamentum sp.
GCCGGTAAATGTAATCCAAATTGTGCTATACCCACTCACTTTTATAAAGAACCTTTCAAGTGTTTGCTTTGTATAAATTTTGGTCATCAAATATCCTATAAATTTACGCAAAAAAATAATTTGTTTATCATTTTCATACTGAAAAATGTATTTTTTTCAAGATAACCGGATAGTTTTCATTGGCCAAAATTAATCAAGCGAAAAGAACTATGCAATACTATGTTATTCCTACATCTTTCGGTTTCATTAAACCCGGTAGCAAAAGCAAAACAATTTAAGCAATTTTTTGCCTCCTTGTAAGAAAAAAGTTATTTTTGAAACAAAATAGAACCTTATGCTGGAAAAATTCTTTGAACTAAAGCGCAATAAAACCACCATCAGAACTGAAATTATTGCCGGAATTACCACCTTTATGACCATGGCTTATATTCTGGCCGTGAATCCTCAGATTCTGAGTGCCACGGGAATGAACCAGGCTTCTGTGTTTACAGCCACAGCCTTATCGGCTCTAATTGCTACACTTGTAATGGCCTTGTATGCCAAATTACCTTTTGCATTGGCTCCAGGCATGGGACTTAATGCATTTTTTGCCTATACTGTGGTTTTAGGCATGGGCCATAGCTGGCAATTTGCGCTAACGGCAGTATTTTTGGAAGGAATTATTTTTATCATGCTCACGGCCTTTAATATAAGAGAATTGATTATAAACAGTATACCCTTAAATATGAAACATGCCGTATCGGCTGGAATTGGCTTGTTTATAGCATTTATTGGCCTTCAAAATGCCGGAGTAATTACCAACAACGATGCTACTTTGGTACAATTGGGTAATTTAGGCAATCCTTCGGCAATTATTGCTCTTTTAGGAATTGTTTTATCGGGGGTGTTGCTTATTTTAAAGATAAAAGGAGCTTTGCTCATAGGTATTGTGGTAGTTACAGTGGCCGGCATTCCGTTGGGCATAACACATTTGCCGGAAAACATGAGCTTGGTAAGCTTACCTCCTTCCCTGTCGCCCATCTTCTTTCAATTCGAGTTTAACCATATTTTCACACTCGATATGCTGGTGGTGCTTTTTACCTTTTTGTTTGTAGATATGTTCGATACCGTAGGTACATTGGTTGGCGTTAGCGATAAGGCCAATATGCTCAATAGCAATGGAGAAGTGCCCAATGCCAAAAAAGCACTTTTTGCCGACTCAGTAGGAACTACCGTTGGTGCCATACTGGGAACAAGCACCGTAACCACCTATGTTGAAAGTGCGGCAGGTGTTTCGGAGGGCGGACGCACAGGACTAACGGCACTTACCACAGCGGTATTATTTGCCTTTGCCCTATTTTTTGCGCCTTTATTTACCATCATACCAGGTGCAGCCACGGCTCCTGCCTTGGTGCTGGTAGGCTTATTTATGCTTGGCCCAATAAAGAAAATAAACTTCGACGATTTTTCAGAAGCTATTCCAGCCTTTTTAACCATCATTATGATGCCTTTGGCATACAGTATTGCCGAAGGAATTGTATTTGGTATGCTCAGCTATGTATTTTTAAAAGTTTTGAGTGGAAAGTTCAAAGACGTGTCGGTGGTAATGTATGTGATTGCCGTATTGTTTATCCTAAAGTTTTTTATCTAAGCAAAACAAAAAAAAATATTTATTCGTGATGAATCCATATCATTATTCTTTGCATTTTGAGCAATAGTAATTGATTTATAACCGGTTAATTGGGTTAAAAATTCTAATGAATCAGGCATTTGGATAATATAAAAAATTGAATTAGGCATTTAGGTAAAAATGCAAAAAATGTTCATGCAGATGAATTAGGGGCTGCTGAAATAACGCTAATAATAAGTGAGTCTAGTCTAAAAACCCTGCCGGCGTTGATTTTTATAAAATGCTGTAACTGTACTAAACAGTTTATAAGTCAATTAAGAAAACGCTGGCAGGGGTATAATCATTTTTTCAATCTTTTTAGACTGAACTCATATATTCTTCTTCGATACAAAACTATGCCAACTGCGCCTTTAATTTAGCTGCATGATGCTTAATACTTACAAGGGTATCGTTAATTTTATGCGCCTGGTTGGCATTGTCCTGAGAGCCTTGGTTAAGCTGTAAAACAGAAAGATTAATCTGATCGATGCTAAGCTTTTGTTCAGCGTTGGCCGTTGAAATATTTTGCACTGCCACTTCAATCTCTTCAATATCCTTGTTAATTGATAAGACATTAGATAAAGCCACATCAGAAACATGCATAGTTTCTTCTAAAAGCAATTCAATTTCCTCTGCACCGGCACGACTTTTATCCGATAGTTTTCTAATCTCGTTGGCCACCACCGAAAAACCTTTACCAAACTCACCTGCTCTGGCCGCTTCAATAGATGCATTGATAGAAAGCATACTTGTTTTATTGGCAATGTCCTGAATTAGTCCAATGCGCGAATTAACCTGATTTATAGCTTCTAAAGTTTTATTGATGGCTTCCTTGTTTTGCCTGGAGAATTCGCTGGTGCGTTTAACAGATTGGGCAGTTTTGTTTGTATAATCAGCATTGGCCGAAACAGACTCCGTAATTTCTTCTAAAGTTGCCGAAATTTCTTCCAACCCGGCAGCGTGTTCATTTGCATTATTGCTTAATCCGGCTGTAGATTCGGTAATTTTTAAGGTTTGCACTTGCAATTGCTCAGATATATCAGCAACCAAACGAAACATGTTGTTAAGCTGCACATTTTGCTTTTCCTTAATTTGAGCATCTTCAGATGCTTTTATAATAGCTAATTCGGTATAACGGATGGAAAAAAAGATTATGTTTGTAATGACGATCACGCCAGAAAGAAAACTAAAATATCCGCCACGAATAATTAATACATCTTTGGGAAAATTATCTAATCCAAACATGAAAACCCTTGTGGAGACAACAAAAATAAGTAATGCATTAAACACCAATACTTTTTTATTTGAAAAAAGCACGCTCATAGTTAAAACAGCAAGCATAGTATAAAAGCCCTGCACATATTTATAAATTACATGAATTTCTTTTGAAACAATAAGTACAGAAATAGAAATGGTAATCATAAGACTCAGCGAAAGTGAATTACCGGCAATTTTAAACCCAAATTGTTTTAAAATAACAAAATGTACTGCAGCGATAACTCCCAGCGAAAGACCTGAAATAATACCCATTTTTGAATTTGCAGAAGGGGCGAGTACATTACTCAATACAATAAGCAAAACCACCAACAATCCAATCAATAAAGATACAATATATGATTTGGCTTTCAGTTCATCAAAATAACTCAGCTTTTGATTTTGCAGAAAATACTGATATATTTTTTTCATATAAATTCATTTGGGTTATTAATCCGTAAATTTAGACAAATAAAGTATAATTCAAAACAAATCGGCAATTATTTTTTACTACTAATACATGTCAGTACCGCATTAATCAATTCATTAGCAGATTGAAGCGCAGAATACTTGTTCAATGCATTTAAATCGGGCATCCAAACCGGACAAGTTAAAAAGTTATTCCATTTTTGCTCAATTTCAGATGCGAGTTCCCCGCTACTACGGTTAGGATTATAAGAACAAAGAAACATGTTAGCTCCACATTCCTGCATGATGTTGCATGCACTGCTTAGATGATGAAATACAGCAAATACAGGACGCTTGCTTAGCAAAGTTTGAAAAATTTTGGACGCAGTATAATGAGCTTCCGTACTTCCGAGCACCAATAGCTTATCAGCGTTGGATAAAAAGTTCAGAATATGCAAAAAAGGATATCGCTCACGAATTTCGTGTACATAGTCCGAAATTTGGTGTTCACGGGCATATTCGCTAATGGACTTATGCCTATAGGAGCCGGTTCCCAAAAAGTAGAAGTGCCTGGTTTTATCCCAATCACCATTTTTTAGCTGACTTGCAACCCTGCTGAAAATCAAATCGAGAAAATATCCGGAGTTGGGAAGAAAGGCACCAGCATATACAATAGGCTTCACATCAAGCACATCCGCCCAGGGCAGCTTTATTGCATCAAGCACAATTTGATGGTCCTGCGGGTCGAAACCATAAGGCATGGAAACCAAAACAGGTTTGTGCAACTTAAAATTTCGCTCCACAGCAGGCAAAAAATAGTTTTCGGAAACACCTGAAATAAGCGATGCTTTCTTTATCGCAATTGGTTCAAGTATCCGAGCAGCGCAAAGGCTAAGTTTAGCCCGCCAGTTTTTTCTGTTGCTGATATCCCGAACCCAAGGGTCTATATAGTCAATGCCGTATGGTATTCCAGTGCGGGCAAAAATCATTCGCCCAAGCAGAGCTACATAAAAAGAAGGAATAGGAATCCATATAAAATCCACCTTTTTAGAGTCAATAATTTTTAAAGCCTTTGTGTAAAGTTGAAAAAACGCCCTCAGACCAATATCACCAAGCAGCCTAATCTTCCAAATTGGAAAGGCAGATGTATAATGTATCTCAGTAGTTTGTGCCACCGTTTTGAGTATGTCTTCATCTGGAGCTTCTTCGTAAAAGCGGCTATGAACAGTAAGTACTATTGGATGCCATCCCAGTTTTGGAAGGAAATTGGCTATCAATCGCGGTCGATGCACCCCTGCCAGATTCGATGGCGGCCAATGGGGATATATAATAAGTATATTTTTCATGTATCTAATTTGTTAATATCTAGCTGTTTTACCTCAATGCTTTCTCGTTATACCCTGTAAACTGCAAAGTCCAAATCTGCTGCCAAAACTCATTCCAATACATGTTTAAAAATTCTATTGAATTGGGCATCTAAGTTATAAAAATTAACCACATAGAAACATAGAACACACAAAAAGAGAAAAAACTAAGGTCCCAATGTTTCCATGTGGTTCAAAAAAATAATTCTTAAAACTAATGCATTTCGGTTTATCTTCCAATGCGCAATTCAGATATTTTATTTATACCTTAAATGTTGATGAAAAAACTATCTTTGCAAATCAAAATATAAATATGGAATTAACAACACTTATTGGATATGCAGCAGCGGGGCTTACTACGTTCGGATTGCTGCCGCAAGCCATCAAAGCCTGGCAAACAAGACAAACAAAGGATATTTCTTTGGCCATGTACTTGATTATGGTTTCCGGTATTTCGCTTTGGCTTGTATATGGATTAATACAGCATGATGGCCCATTGATTGCAGCCAATTCGGTGAGTTTGGTTTTTGCTTCCTTTACCCTGTATCTAAAGCTCAAGCACAAATAATTGTGTGACTGTATATATTTGTTGTTTATAAATAAAAAGCTTTATTTATATTCTGAAAAAGTAATTTTTTCTAAAGGATTAAAAAAGAAGAATAAGCCCCAAAAAAGTGAAACAGACAATGTTTGAGCTATTTATTGAAATATTTCTGAATTAGATTAAGTTCTTGAGCAATAATCATGCTTTGTCGCAAATATTTAAAGAATGAAGAAAGTGCGTATTATTTTATTGGTGGTTAGTGTTTTGATTGCATTAGGCAATCAGTCGGAAGCACAAACAGTATTACCTAATGTAATGGTTGAAAGTATAACAGGGCAAGAGGTTTCGGCCATGAATTTTTTTAACGATGGTAAGCCTATGATTATCAGTTTTTGGGCTACCTGGTGCAAGCCATGTATTTTAGAACTTGATGCAATAAGCGATGAGTACGATGAATGGCGGGAAGAAACAGGGGTGATACTTTTGGCTGTTTCTATCGACGACGAACGCTCATTGGCAAGTGTGAAAACTTTATCGGCAGGCAGGGATTGGCCTTTTACTATTTATCTGGATAAAAATCAGGATTTAAAACGCGCCTTGAATGTAGTGAATGTTCCACACACATTTTTATTAAACGGAAAGGGTGAAATTGTTTGGCAGCATAATAGTTACGTACCCGGAGCGGAACAGGAGCTTTATGAAGAAATTCTCAAACTTACTGAAAATAAATAACCCTGAATTGCTATGAACAAATTTGGAATTGTAATGCTTTACAGTATTTTGTTGTTTTCGAATCAAATTTTCGGGCAATTTAACGCACTTGAGAAAGGTGTTTTTAGTGGTAGTTTTGAGAGTATAAGCCAATGGTACCAAGATGATAATAAGATTATTGTGAGTGTTCCACAGGATAAATGGGCTACAAATAACTATTTGTCGCTTCATTATACTTTTGGCAAGTTTTATGCCGGTCTGCAATACGAGGCCTATATGCCTCCATTATTAGGCTATTCCAGAAAATTTGATGGAAGTGGCGTGGCGCATAAGTTTTTTTCGTATCGGGGCGATTTTATGGAAATTACGGTGGGTGATTTTTACGAGCAATTTGGCAGCGGTCTTATTTTCAGAGCCTACGAAAATCGACAGTTAGGAATTGATAATGCATTAAATGGTGTAAATATCAGGTTAAAACCAAGCGATTTTTTTTCCTTAAAGTTGGTTTATGGCAAGCAGCGAAAGTATTTTGAAGAAAGTAACGGTATTCTGCGCGGATTGGATGGCGATTTGGATATAATTAAATTGTTTAAAATACAAAAAAATATCGGACTGCAAATTGGAGCTAGTTTACTTAGTCATTATGAGCTTTATACCGGCGCTGATCCACTTTTTCCACCAACAGTAAATTCCTATAGCGGTCGTTTGGATTTTAATTCTACACGATTAACTTTATCCAGTGAATATGTTTTTAAAGAAAGCGATCCACTCGATTTGAATTATTTTTGGTACAAAACCGGAAATGCGCTTTTGCTTAATGCTGCTTATGCTTCTAATGGTTTAGCCATGAACTTATCACTCCGAAGACTTGAAAATATGGATTCACGCTCTGAAAGAACAGCCACTGATACCGAATTGATGATTAATTTTTTGCCGGCCAATACTAAACAGCATAAATATTCTTTGGCGAATATCTATCCATATAGTGCTCAGGTAATGGGCGAAATAGGTGGACAATATTCTGTTTTTTATAAAATACCTACTGGAAGTTTACTTGGAGGGAAATATGGGACAAAACTGAATTTTAATTATTCTGTTTATTATGGTTTGGATACTACATTTTTAGGGGGAACGCAGGGTTTTGAATCGAAATATTTTGCCTATGGCGAAGAATTGTATTATCAGGATATAAATTTTGAGTTGGATAAAAAATGGAGTAAAGCATTTAAAACAGTTTTGGGTTATATGAATCAGCGCTATAATAAAGCTCAGGTAGATGGTGGTGATTATCCGATAGTCAATTCGGATATTGTATTTTTCGATTTTTTGGTAAAATTTCCCAAAAATCGTTCTATAAGAACAGAAATACAACATCTCTCAACAAAAGATGATTTAAAGAGCTGGGTGGCCGCATTAATTGAATTAAATATTAATCCTTCGTGGACTATTTATGCGGCCGACATGTATAATTATGGAAATGCCGGCGAAAAAGTTCATTATTATAATGTTGGAACCAGTTTTGTGAAAAATGTTCATCGCATCGAAATTTCCTATTCCCGACAGCGAGAAAGTTTAATGTGCGTTGGTGGTGTTTGTAGGCAGGTTCCAGCCTTTAAGGGGCTTACATTAAATATTAGTTCAAGTTTTTAATAATAAGCTGATTAATATGGTTTACCTCTATGATTATTTAGGGCGATGCTGTTTTATAAAAATGGCTTGTTCGGAGTCGGATTTAAGTCCTTAACAAACAAGCCATTTTTCTAGGGCTCCACATTCTTATATTTTAATCAAAATCAACTATTTGTCCTGCTTTTACAATTTGTACGTTTTGTGCATTTTTGCTGCCGGCCGCTTCTAGTACAAAAGCAACTACATGCAAATTTTGGAGATTATAGCCTAATGTACTTGCTGATAATACAGCTGTAAAGGTATTTCTTTCCAATGTTTGATAGTTAGGAATGGTATATCCAAAAATATCAGTAAGAGCTACTCTTAATACATGGTTGTGAACATAGTTTGATATTGGGTCGCCTGCTTGATACCATGGACTTGTAGCATCAGCATTCATATAATTCCTTTGTGGGTCAACAATTCCGTCTTCAACCAGATATACAACTAAGGCCAGATCGTTGTTGTAGGTTTTGGCGAAACCTACTTCTACTGTTACATCTAAATCTGTTCCATTTTGTGCAGTAGCAATTGCGATTCCTAAACCAGCTTCCCGAGTTAATGAAAGATTGAGTTCGTTTTCTGATTCACTCCAAGCGCTGAAGCGGTTAAGCACAGCGGTTGGGAAACCTGTGATCCCATAAACTGAAATCATTTGATTCACTAATTTATATTCCATTTTATCGCCATAATGCACCCCAACGGAAATGATGTTGGGATTTTTATTTGCTGCTTCCTCTAGCTTGTAAGCCACCCTGGGGCAATATCCACACCACGAACCGGTAAAGTCTTCAACAAGGACTTTTGTTGTAAACCTTGCTGGAGATTCTTGTTTTTCAATTACGCCAATAATCTCAACATGGCTTTTTACTTTTTTGTACAAAGCATAAACTTCATGGTTTCCTACAGTTGTAGAACTGTATTCATTAACTTCAAGTAATTCATTATCAAGATAAAACTCTGACTCAAGGGTTACATCCGTACCATCCTTTAGCTCAGCACTAAAAGTAATTTTGTCCTCACCATCGGAGAAAATACCAAATTTATTCAAAGTTAGTTTTACCTCGGTAACCGAAAGTTCGGGATCTTCGTTGCCTGTTTGGCAAGACACCAAAAAAAGACTAAATAAAGCAAAAAATAATAAGCTCTTTTTCATTTGATTAAAATTTTTGACCATGCCTAAAAATTGACAAACACAATATTCAGGTTTGTGCATATCGATTAGTCTTTAAGGCTTAGTCGGTTTAAAAAAGTACATTTGAAACTATCCTGACAAAAGTTTCTTTAATTCGTAAATATTTTTCACAAAACAAGTAAAAAA
This sequence comes from Acetofilamentum sp., assembly GCA_020720625.1. GTDB lineage: Bacteria > Bacteroidota > Bacteroidia > Bacteroidales > DYOH01 > DYOH01. Next base: position 8,919 of record DYOH01000085.1, read on the forward strand.
AAAGTGGATTTCATAATAATTATGTTTTTTCGGCTTGAATCTTTTGCTTTTTTCTATCTGTTTAATGCTTTTGTATTATCTAAGCTTAACTGTCGGTATTCAAGTGTTTGTATGGTTTTTTTATTGTTATTCTGATATACCTACGCCCAACTTTCACATTCATTATTAGATAAAATAGCGTGGTTTTGTTTAAGAAAGGAAACTCCAAAAAACACAAATATTATTAGGCAATTGATCTGCGCAAATTGAGCTTTTTGCCGGCCAAATATTCTATGGATACACAATATTTGCCTATTGCGACGGTTTCAAACATTAATGCCTTGGATAAAACTAAATTGCCATTAAGATGATATTATCAAAAGCAGGTTTTGACGAAAAAATTGAAGCAAATTCGGTGAGTTTACTTTTCGCCTCGTTTACGCAGTATCTAAAACTAAAGTATAAATAATTATTCAGCAGATTTTTCCAGATTGAGTTCTTTCCATAGATTTTTAAGTTTTTCGCTTTCGGTTTCCCACGCAAACCTCTTGGCATACTGAAATCTTTTGGCTTTAAGCGTTCTAATTCTGACAATATCTTCAGTAATCCTAAGAATTTTAAGGCTCATATCGTTCACTTCGTACCGAGCAGTAAGTCCCAAATCCGGATGTTCGTTCAAAAACAAGTTTTGCGCCTGAGTGTTAGTGGCCAGAATGAACAAACCAGTCTGTGCATAGGCAAATATTTTGTTTGTCAAACAAATATCTCTATTGATATCAGTTTCTATTGTTTCAATAGCTAATCCCACGTCAAACTCAGCCAAAAACAAGTGTAAATCTTTTTGGCTCATGACAGGAATGCTGTCTATAAAATCGATGTTGGGTTTCACAAAATCAGAGGAAAACTGCGAGTCTATCTTCCCAATAAGCGTTAGCTCCACTTTGTCGCGATGCTGAAACAAAGCAGGAATTATCATTTCCAAACCTCTTCCGTAGCTAATTGTTTGCGAAAACCAAACAAACCTTACTTTCTCACTAACATTCTGTTTATAAATAAATTCGTTATTAAAAAAGCTATTGTTTACCAGCAAGTGCCTTGGCATTCTTCTCTTATGTAGCAAATGCATAGTATGCATGCCAATAAGGGGCGATGCATAAGCAAAAGTAGTAGCCTTAGGCAAACACTCTTTTAAAATAGACTCCCGCCTGTTTTGCTCATTTTTGCATTTCACGGCAATAACTTCACCCGGATGATAATCTTCAATATCAACCATTAATGGAAAATTATTTTGATTGGCATATACTGTTGTCGGAAAAATGCTTCCATAACTAAAAGAAGCAACAAAATCATAATAATCAGAGTAGTTTTGTAAGGCAATCCACAAAAAGATACTTGCTTTATCACTTGCCCCTGCATTTATATAGTTATTTTTTTTATAGAATCGATAAATAAGCTTACATGCCGAATGCAATAGTGAAACAATGAGCCACAAAAAAAACCTTTTTTTACTGATGCTAATTAATTGCAGGTTTAATTTTTTTTCCTGCTGATACTGCATATCAATTTTAGCCCATGTCTTAGACCTATTCACAGCTAAAATGTCAATTTGCATCTGATCTTTATAGCTTTCGATAACTTTAAGTGCCCTTGGAGTAGTTGATAGGTTGCCGGACAAAACAAACAAGGCTCTTTTCATTTGATGGCGATTAATGGCTATGTTCAAAATTCAGAGCCAATATACTAAGATATTTTGAATTTAAATCAAAAAATCTACCATCAAAAAATAAAATTATCAATCGATTAAGATTATGAAATAAGTATTTTTATATAATTTGCAGATTTACAAGTAAAACAAAAAAGATACGGTACTCAAATTCGATTGCCGTATCTTAAAAAAAGAAAGTGCTAAATATTAATAAATAATCTATTCTAAATAGGTATATCCGTAAAGTCCGGAACGATAGTTCGAAAGAAACTCCTTGCCCTCATCGAGCGAAATGCTACCGCTTTTAACGCTCTGTGAAACCCAGGATTCTACGCTTCGCACCATTTTTTTAGGGCTATATTGCACATATTCGAGTACTTCTGCAACAGTTTCGCCATCAATAACCTGCTTAATTTCGTATCCGGTATCGTTAATACGTACATGCACCGCATTTGTATCACCAAATAAATTATGCAAATCGCCAAGAATCTCTTGGTAAGCGCCAACTAAAAAAGCAGCGATATAATAGCTTTCACCCTTTTTTAGCGAATGTACAGGCAAATAATGCGATAAATTTTTTGTACTAATAAAATTGTCGATTTTTCCATCCGAATCGCAGGTAATATCTTGTAAAGTAGCAGCTCTATCGGGCTTTTCGTTTAGGCGCTGAATAGGCATTATCGGAAATATTTGGTCGATTGCCCAAGCATCAGGAAGCGATTGAAAAAGGGAAAAGTTACAAAAATATTTATCAGACAGTAGTTTCGATAAATTTCTGAGTTCGTCTGGTGCATGCTTCAATTTTAAAGCCATTGCATGAATTTCCCGAGCAATGCTCCAAAACAAACGTTCAATTTGAGCCCTGGTTTTCAAATCAAGAATTCCGAGGCTAAACCTATCGAGCGCTTCTTCTCTGATTTGCTGAGCATCGTGCCAGCTCTCGGTCATTCTGGATAAGTTCAGGGCATCCCACAAGCTATACAATTCTCTAACCAACTCGTGATCCAGCTCCGAAACTTCCTCATCATCATCCCATGTTGGCAAAGTAGTAGTTTCAAGAACGTTAAACACTAACACAGAGTGATGCGCAGTAAGGGAACGGCCCCATTCGGTAATAATATTGGGATGTGGAATCCCGTTTTTATCAGCAGCATCCACTAAAGTATATACAGAATCGTTTACATATTCCTGAATACTGTAATTAACGCTGCTTTCGGAGTTCGAAGAGCGTGTACCATCGTAGTCAACCCCCATTCCACCTCCAATGTCCACATATTGTACCATGAAACCATTTTTTACCAACTGCACATAAAATTGCGATGCTTCCCTCATGGCAGTTTTCATGCGCCTTATTTTGGTAATCTGACTACCAATGTGAAAGTGAATAAGTTTAAGGCTATCCTTTAAGTTTTCTTTTTCGAGAATTTCCATGGCATCCATCAGCTCGCTCGAAGTAAGTCCAAATTTACTTACATCGCCGCCCGATTCTTCCCATTTACCGCTACCTGAACTGGCAAGTTTGATACGAATACCAATATTGGGTTTAATTTTGAGACGCTCAGCAATGCTAATAATCAGATTTAACTCATTAATTTTTTCCACAACCAAAAAAATTCTTTTACCCATTTTCTGGGCAAGTAGTGCAAGCTCAATATAATCTTCGTCTTTATATCCGTTGCAAATTACCATAGAATCGTTGTCGGTGTTTGTAGCAATAACGGCATGAAGTTCGGGTTTGGAACCGGCCTCCAGACCGATATTAAATTTTTTGCCAAATTGAATCAACTCTTCAACCACAGGCCGCATTTGATTAACCTTAATTGGGTATATAATAAAATTCTGCCCCTTGTAATCGTATTCCTTGGCTGCCTGTTTAAAAGACTCAGCCATGCGCTCAATCCTGTGATCCAGTATATCCGGAAAACGAATTAATACCGGCGGACTTACATCGCGTAAAGCCAGTTCATCCACCAATTCTTTCAGATCCACTTCTATATCGTCCGATTTAGGTGTAACAACCACATTTCCCTTATCATTGATATGGAAATAATCTACTCCCCATCCTTTGATGTTGTATAATTCTGCTGAATCATCAATTTGCCATTTTCTAATCATTTCTTTTTGCTTCCGAATTTTTAATCAATTTATTATGCGGTAAATATCAATCATTTTACAAAAATATAAATACTAATAAAATATATAAATTTATTCTTCTATTTCTAAGGAAAATAATTTTTCATGTGCCAGCAGGCAGTTCCACAAAGGCAGATGTGCCTTTTCCCCACTCCGATTCAAAAGACAATTTTCCATGATGTTCTTTTACAATTGTATAGCTAATAGACAATCCCAAACCTGTTCCAACACCAGGCTCTTTAGTGGTAAAAAAAGGATCGGTAATACGGGAGAGAAACTCCTTTTTTATTCCCGAACCATTATCTTTAATTTCCACAAGAACTGATTTCTCCTTCGCCACAGTAATTATCTCAAGTTTTCCATTGCTCTGAATAGCTTGATAAGCATTTAAAATCAGATTTGCAAAAACCTGATGCAGTTTGCCGCTATTTCCATAAAGCAAAGCAATATTGGGGGCGTAAAATTTTTCAAGTTGTATATTTTCTTTTCGTGTACTATTCAGCATTAGTAAAGCGTTATCGAGAATAGCATGAATATCGCAAACTTCGTTGAAATTGTCGCTATCGCGACTATATTGAGTTAAACTGTTTACAATTTTATTTGCACGCCGAATGCCTTCCTGAATGGCAAAAAGCGCCTGTTGCATCATCTCCTTATTTTTTTCATTATCGCAAGATTCGGCAATATACTCTTGAAGAATGCTATAACCAGAAGCGATAAAATTAAGCGGATTATTAATCTCGTGTGCAACACCAGCAGTTAGAATACCTAAAGATGCCATCTTTTCGGCTTGAATTAATTGTATATGAGTACTTTGCAAATGTTGTAAAGTATTTTCTAAATCTTGGTTTTGGGATAGAATTAGGCTATTTTTATCGTTTAAATCACGATTTAGTTGAATTAACTCGGCAATGGTCTTATCGAGTTTTTCAGTTTTTTCCTGAACCATCTCCTGCAAATGTTGTCGATGTTGTTTTAATTCCCTATTCTTTTCGTTCAATAACAAATAGCTTTTATGCATGGCCTTAGTGTAATGATACCCCATTACAAATAACGAAACAGAGCCAATAATCATAATTGTAGCAGTAACCAACCAAGATCCGATGCCGGCATAATACCTATTAAAATCAAGATTATAATGCAATATGCCAGATTGAAAAAGCCAGGCAAAAATACCGTAACACAACATATAAACAAACAGAACCAATACTGCAATCGACCATGAAGTAACAAAAGCAAGGAATGCCGGAAATATAACCAACAAAATTTTGGCATTACTAATCACACCAAAAGTAAAAATATTGCTAAAGCAGATTATTCCTACCAGGACTATCAAAAAGAATATTTTTAATTGTTTACTAATTCTCTCTTTAAATAATGTAATCATAATCAAGCATATAAAAACCCCCAATTGTACAAATGTATCGGCCAACTTTGCGTAACCGGCTCTATAGCTTGTAAAAAAAATCAGAAAAAAAGCCATTATGCCCATAAATGTAAAAACAGCCAACAGATAATTTATCGCTCTATTTTGAAGGTCTCTAATCTCAGGAATCTGCATCATGGCTTAAGCATTAAAAAGTTCATTATTTTCTTTTCGGATTTCCGGAAAACAAACCATCTATACCGGCAAATTTCTTGAGTTCCTCAAGTGAAACATGATCATCGAGATGCTCACCATAATGGGCTTTAACAATTATAAAATCCTCATTGATAAAAAAATCGGCCGGTACAAGATTTAGAGATGCATCCGAATCGTTTGTTAAACCAAGTTCTCGTGTGGTTTTAATCATTTCCAATGGATTCATGCGTAATATTGTATTAAGCATCTTACGCGTAGAAAATTCAACTTTATAAAGCTGATAAATATCTTTCTCAGGATTTCCTATAAGCGGCCAGGGGCTAATTCCTTGGTGAAATACACTTGCTTTAAGTTTCTCGTTGGCACTTTCAAACAGAAAAACAAGTTGCACACCCGATTGTTTTAGACGTAAATTTTGTGCCATAATCTGATGCACTCTCTTATTGCAGAATGGACAGCCCTTATGCCGATAAAAACCCAAAATAATTTTTTTTCCTTTATAATCAGATAATTTAATTTTATTTCCATGGATATCAGTAGCTTCGAAATCAATTGCCTGCATCCCTGCAAGAAGTTTTGTCATTATTTAAGATATTTAATTTGAGCGAAATTAATCAATCAAAGTAAATTAAACTGCACAATTTCGGTTTAATTTCGTTAAATTTTGTTTACATAGTCCAAGAAGAAATCTGAAAGATGAAATCAAGAAAAGAAAGCGAACTTTAAGAAGAGTATGCAAAATAATATTGAGTCTAGTCTAAAAACCCTGCCAGCGTTGATTTTTATAAAATGCTGTAA
>DYOH01000086.1 GCA_020720625.1 Acetofilamentum sp.
TGACTTATAAACTGTTTAGTACAGTTACAGCATTTAATAAAAATCAACGCTGGCAAGGTTTTTAGACTAGACTCATTAATCAAAACGACAATTTTTGCTTTGCCTTTTGTTCCTTATTTTCAATAATATCGCTTACATAAAATCCTGTAAATTTTGGTATTTCAATATTTTTTTGCTCGCCTTCGGCCAATGAAACCGGAACAGAGAACACCACTTTACCCCTTAAATCTATAATTCGCAAATACCCTTGATGAATATCCTCATCGGAATTATTCATAATTATCAGGTTTTGATTAGACTGCATTATTTTTACCGGTTGTTGTTCATCTTTGGCAGATAAAGTTACATCGGAAGCACTTTCTTGCGAAATAAGCAAGCTAAAACGCTCGCGGAATTGTCCATTTGCGCTGGAAAACACATACGCACCTTCACGCAAATTTGTACTAATTCCAAGCATTTTATCTTTTAATATGATATCATAAGCGGCAGTAAAATTGAATTCTTTGATGGCAATAGAATATTCGCCCGCAATATTGCAATCATAGCCTAAATCCAATTCAACAAACTGACTTATAGCGGGCAAACTTTGTATCCCTAAATCAAATTCGCCCGAAATACTGTAAAATGCAATATTGGGATTACCTTTTCGCTTGATTCCGTCGAAACCATTGTCCAATTCATCTGAAGCTTCGGCCAAAAAGGCGATTAAAGTTTCGTTATAAAGTGAATTTTGGGTGGCAGCAAGACTAAGTTTGATTTTTTCGATGCCAGCATTTTCAGTAGATTCGTTACCTCTTTTTAATAAATCAGATGCGGAAGCTCTTCTTTGTGTATTTGCAAAATTAAGTGCTCCGGATGAGACAAGCGACTTTACAATAAATGCCTGATTGGCAGAAACTATTCCATTAAATGCACTTCCGGATTGGCTTGGGCTGATAGCTCCTACCTGATTAATCTGAATATAATCTGCAGAACTATAATCTGTTGTAAAATCTGATGATGTAGAATGATCATCATCCCACAACCAAAGATTACCATCGGTAACAGATGCATTATCGCTTAAGAAACTAACAGCATCAATTCCTGAAGGATATGGGTTTCCAACCATATTCCAGCCATCGTATGTAGAGCCAAAAATATTTGTTAAACTGATATTTGTACTATAATTGCCTGTATGAAATATGTTGCCACTAAGGGTAAAAGTATAATCGTAAGGAACATACACCGCAAAACCTTCGGCAGTATTTAAAGCTGCAGCAGGGGCTACCCAACCTGCAAAATCGTTTGTTGTAATGGCATCACCCCAATTATCGGCAGCAGTCTCGTTGTATTGATACACGTTTCTGTTTAAATATCCGCCAATATATTGAATAGATGAAGTGGCCACATTCGGAATGGCGCTTGAAATATAATGATAGGCATTTCCATCGAGAAACAATTGCGTTTCGGTAACGGCACCCGCTCCAGCTGTAATAGTGCCATTATCTAATAAATAAGCCGAAGATGTGGCACTGTTTTTCAATACCACTTTGCCGTTTAGCAGCAAGGCATCATTTAACTTCAATCCGCCCACTGCTTCGATATTTACGGTGGCAGTGGCCTCTACTAACAATTGAGAAATTTCTGCTGCACTATTCACAGTAACGGTAAAACCTGCAGGAATAGTTACATCGGTAGCCGTTTCGGGTGTGCAACTACAGCTTGCCCCACCATTGGTGGTGGACCAGTTAGCACCATCCTCCCAATTTCCCGATGTGATTAAAAATAATCCCGACGGTAAGAGTAGATTAGGGTCAATTCCGCCATTTTCGTCGTCGACAACTCCTGCGGTTATTGTTCCGTCTCCGGTAATACGACCTCCCCCCATATTTGTTAAAGTACCATCTACATTTAAATATCCATCAACAACAATGGTTCCACCTCCTGAATTTGATAAATCGCCAGCCACATCCACTGTGCTGCCATCGGCAATTTCAAAATCGCTGCCGCCCAGATTTTCCATGTCTCCCAAAATTACCACACTACCATCATTCACCACAATAGAAGAACCACCGGTATTCGACATATCCTGTTCTACAATAAAGTTACCACCGTCGTTTATGGTAATCAAACCATCACCCGAATTGATGTAGCTTCCTTCGATGGTAACATCGCCACCATTAATGGTTATTTCTGAACCAGATGAATTTGTATAGTCTCCATGTATTAACAAGGTACCAGTTAGCCCTACTGTAATTCTGGCATCGCTACCATTATCCAATGCACCAAGCTCCATTAATCCATTAATAATCATAGTAGTAGTAGATCCGCCGCCAGTATCTAAGGTTCCGCTCACCAGAACACTTGCGTTTTGGTCAACAAAAAAAGTTCCGCCGATAAATATAAAATCATTATCCACCGTTAAACTTCCTGATATTGCAGACTGCACTCCGCCACCATTAGATACATTCAAATCGTCGGCATGCAAACTATTGCCCACCGGAATAATTAAAGCACCTGCCCATCCTACAATTACATCGCTATTGTTGTAATTATAAACCCCATCTACGGTAACTGTGTGCCCAAGAGTAATTTTATCGCCATTTACAGGCACTGAACCTCCGCTCCAAACAGTTGGATCGTTCCAGTTTCCGGCTTTAACCGTAGATTTGTTAGCCGCATTCGAATATGTGGCACATATAAAAAAGAAAGCAGTTAATATATAAGCTATAAATCTCATTTTAAACAATTTAAATAATCAAAATATAAGTAAAAAGGATTCATCAGATTATACGTAAAAAAAAAATGATGTTGCGAAAAATTGGCAAAAAAAAACCTCTGATTTACAGAGGCTTTAAAAGAAGATAAAAACTATTTCTTACCATAACGTTTGTTGAATTTATCAACACGACCGGCTGAGTCAACTAATTTCATTTTACCGGTAAAAAACGGATGCGAAGAATTTGAAATCTCCATTTTAATCACCGGATATGCTACTCCGTCTACTTCAATTGTTTCTCTGGTTCTGGCAGTAGATTTAGTAATAAATACATGCTCGTTCGACATGTCTTTAAATGCTACTAATCTATACTCTTTTGGATGTATTCCCTCTTTCATCGTATATTGTCTTTAAATTATTTCCCAAATGGTGGGCAAAATTAATGATACTATTTTAGAAAACAAAATCTTAGTTCAATTAATTATAAAATTAAGTGTTAAATTCGAACCATGATGCAAAATCTTCTGGTACTTTTCGATGAAAACGCTTATGAAACCATTCGTTGGTCTTATAATCGAGAAAATAATCTTCTCTCCAGCTTTCAAAATTTTTCACCACATCAGAAATTGCGTTAATTATAAATTGTAATTCGTTGTTTGTCATGGAAGGATGAATAGAAAGACGAATCCAGCCGGGTTTTGATGTTGCATTACCACTATTAATCTGGTCGGTAATTGCGGCAGAAATTTCTTCGGTAATATGCAGCAAGAAATGTCCGTATGTGCCGGCGCACGAACAACCACCCCGTAGTTGAATTCCAAATCTATCGTTCAGTATTTTCACCATTAAATTATGATGTACTTTTTCGTGATAAAACGAAATTACACCCAATCTATCTTTGTGTTCGCCGCTAAGTATGTGCAAACCTTCAATTTTTTCGAGTAAAGGAAATGCTATTTCTAGAAGTTCTCTCTCTCTCTTCTCAATATTTTCGATACCGATTTGTTCTTTCAACTTAATAGCCAGAGCCACACGAATGGTTTGTAAAAAGCCGGGTGTTCCGCCATCCTCGCGGGTTTCAATATCGTCGATATATCTTTTTCTGCCCCATCTGTCTGTCCATTCTACGGTTCCACCACCGGGTTGGTCGGGAACTTCGTTGCGGTAGTGCATTTTGTTGAACAAAATAACTCCCGAACTGCCTGGCCCTCCGAGGAATTTGTGTGGTGAAAAATATATGGCATCCAAATAGGCTTCCGGATCTTCTGGATGCATGTCGATTTTTACATAAGGTGCCGATGCGGCATAATCAACGAAAGCGTATCCGCCATACTGGTGCATAATTTTGGCTAATTCGTAGTATGGTGGTTTAATTCCGGTTACATTCGATGCGGCAGAAAATGCTCCATATTTATGTTTGCGGTTGGTATATTTGGCCAACTCGGTTCTTAATCTTTCGGGACACACCAGCATATCTTCTGTGGGCTCAATAACAACAACATCGGCTATAGTTTCGAGCCAGGTAGTATGGTTAGAGTGGTGTTCCATGTGGGTAACAAAAACCACCGGACGATCTTCCTCAGGAATTTGAAAACAACCATCCCCTTTTCCTTTGTTATTTCCAATTTGAATATATTCTTTCAACTGCTCAGGCATTTTTAGCCCCAAAATACGTTGAAATTTGTTGATTACCGATGTCATGCCTTGCCCCAAAGTAAGCAAAACGTCATCGGGACATGCATTTACATGATTTTTTATTATTTTTTGTGCCTGATGATAGGCATTGGTCATGCTTATACCTGTTTCGCTGGCTTCCGAATGCGTATTTCCGAGCATTGGACCAAACAAATGTTGCATTTTTTCTTCAATTGGTCTGTACAATCTGCCACTGGCAATCCAATCGGCGTAAATTAATTTTTGAATTCCATTGGGTGATTCAAATGTGGCATCGTTCCCTATCGTATTTTCACGAAAATAGCTAAAGTATTCCTCTAAATTTCTCATGTAGATATTTTTGTTGGCAAATTTAATACATTTTAGCATTTTCGCTAAATTCAGTGCGAAAAATATTAGAAATAACCACCTGATTAATTGAAATTTAAACTTAACGTCTACTTATGCAATCGTTTTACTTTTTTATTTTCTAAAACATATTATAAATTCCCATTTATCGCTTTCATTTTTTTTGCATTTCTCACGATTCAAAATTATTTTTCAGCGTAATTCATCAAATAGTTTTACATGTTCAGCTTTGGCAGATGATGCAAATACTCGTTTAGCAAGATTTAAGGCATCTTGCTTAAGTGATTGATTCATTTTAAGAATAGACACATAAAAAAGCTCATGGGCATTACTTTTCAAGAGTTTATTGTGAACTATCAAATCATTTACAAGCTGATTATCTTGCATATTACCCAAAAAATCGCTTAATATGTGTAACTCATTCTCAAGAAAAAAGCTATAACTTGGCCAAGCGGAACTGAGAAACATTACTTGGTATCTCAGATATTTTACCTGTTTTCGCCATTCATGAAATTCATCAACAGTATTTTCAATAGTTAATCGAAGGACATATTGTTTGTTTTTCTTATACATTTTTAAGTAAGCATCTGTTATGGCTTTTAAACTAATTGTTTCCGGTATTATCTGATCGATAAACCATACAAGCTTGCCAATACCATTGCTTGAGAACTCAGCTACTTTATTCAGATTAAAGTGATTATTTTGTTGAATTTTTAAAATTTTATGTTTAACTCTGGTATTTAAGTTTTTATGATAACTAGTTAAATGTGCGTAATTTCTATCGCATGCTTCTAAAGCAGAATCGTAATCTCTGAACTCGGCAAGGAATCGCGAAATATTTCTGGCTTCCAGATTTAATTCAGAAAATAGCTCTCTACTTATTGCATATTTAAGCAACCTTATTAATGCCCTAAACATTTTGAGATTTTTTCGACATTCGTGAATGGATGCCGAATTGGGAGAAACTAATAACTGATTACAGCGTATTAAAACTGCATTTAGCTCATTTACAAGTATAACCCCACTCATTGATTTCATTCTATTTTTAAATTTGGACCTGCCATTAGTATTTCTTGTCCGGTTTTTTCTTCAAATTTTTTAAAATTCTTCACAAACAAGGCTGCAAGCCTTTGTGCCTGAATATTGTAAGTATCTTTATTATTCCAACAATTTTCAGGCTGAAGTAATTTCTCCGGAACACCTTCAATTTTGGTTGGAACATCCAGATTAAAAACATCATTTCGCAAAGTATCTGCCTCATTTAGTCTTCCTTCAATTGCCGCATTTAGCATGGCCCTTGTGTACATTATTTTTATCCGGTTTCCAATTCCTGCGGGTCCTCCCGACCACCCGGTATTGATTAGCCAGCACTGCACATTATGCTGTTCGATTTTTTTGAGCAATATTTGTGCGTACAACACAGGTTCCATAATCATAAATGGTTCACCAAAACAAGCGCTAAAAATTGCAACGGGTTCGCTAATTCCCCTTTCGGTTTTGCTAACCCTAGCGCTAAATCCTGAAAGAAAATAATACATTGCCTGCTGAGGAGATAATTTTGAAATGGGAGGAATCACTCCGAATGCATCGGAAACCAACATGACCAAATGCGTTGGATGTCCTGCCATGCCATCTGGTTCATGATTTGGAATAGAAGAAATCGGATATGATGCTCTGATATTGTCGGTTAAGGAATTATCATACAAATTTACTCTTCTTGTTTCGTTATCAATTCCCACATTCTCCAATACGGTGCCAAATTTTCGGGTAGCTTCGTAAATATAGGGTTCGGCTTCTTTAGAAAGGTGATTTACTTTTGCATAACAGCCACCTTCAAAATTAAAAACCCCATCTTCTGTCCAACCATGTTCATCATCGCCAATTAATTTTCTGTTTGCATCGGCCGATAATGTAGTTTTTCCGGCTCCCGAAAGCCCAAACATAATTGCCACATCGCCCTTTTTACCTATATTTGCAGAACACTGCATTGGCAGCGCATTTTTTTGCGGCAAAACAAAATTCAACAAAGAAAAAACTGATTTCTTTATTTCCCCGGCATAACTTGTTCCTCCAATTAGTACTAATCTTTTACTTAAATGTATGATAATAAAAGCAGATGAGTGGGTACCATCAAAATCGGGTTCGGCTTGGAGGTTGGGCAAATGCAAAACATGAAAAGTTGGTTGATGAAAAAACAATTCTTCTCTGTTTTTGGGCAAAACAAACATATTTCTTACAAATATACTATGCCATGCTGTTTCGGTTATTACCCTCAATGGCAATCTAAACTGGGCATCAGTGCCCGCAAAAGTATCTTGAATATAAAGTTTTTTATTCTGACTATAAGCCAACATTTTAGCATATAAAATATCAAAATGTTGCTCCGAAATGGGCTTATTGGAGTCTCCCCATGCTACCAGATTCTGGGTTTCCGGCTCTTTTACAATAAATCTGTCTTGTGGGCTTCTTGCTTTATGCACACCGGTACTAACAACCAATGGTCCTTTATGGCTAAGTAATCCTTCGTTATGTGAAATGGCCTTTTCGTAAAGCGATGGAGTATTTAAATTGTAATATATATCCCGCAAATTTTTGATGCCAAGTTTTTCCAATTGAGCAATCAGGTCTGTTTTATTTTTCATGCTTAAGATTTGTTATTTTGACGATCCATGATATGCCTATAAATATTCTCAGGCACAAAAGGCTTAATATCACCATCAAAACGCAAAATCTCTCGCACAATAGTGGAGCTAATCATGCTATACTGTGGTTGCGACAACATAAGTATTGTTTCCAGATTTGGGTGCATGGCTTGGTTTAGTTGGGCTATTGTTCTCTCATACTCAAAATCGGCTGCAGTGCGCAAGCCTCTGAGTATATACTGTGCATTTATAAGCTCGCAAAAACTAACCGTTAAGCCCGAAAATGTATCTACTTTTACTTTATCTGTGTCTGTAAACAATTCTTCTATCATTACTTTTCGCTCCTTTAGTTCAAATAATCCTTTTTTACTTGTGTTGATTCCTATGCCGATAATAATTTCATCGAACAAGGGAAGTGCTCTCCTAACAATTTCTTCGTGTCCTATAGTAAATGGGTCGAATGAACCCGGAAACAATGCCTTTTTTATCATATCCGTCCAATTTCACTGGAAATTTAAGCATTTTTTTTATCATGGAAAATACATTCATCTCCTCCAGACAAATTTTTATTCTAATTGCTTTCGCTCTAAGCTTAGTCAATTTTTATTGGCCGTTTTTTCATTCCCACATATCAATCCACTAAAAATCATCAGAATAGAATACTAAAACGGATAACAGGCCTAAATTGTCGTCAAACATTTATCATGCAGTATATCTGATTAATAATGATGTTTTTAAACTATATCAAAGAAAGAGAAAAATAAGCCAATTTATGTAAGGAATAATTTTTAGGTTAATGAATTTACTTTTACTTTTGCAATCATGAAAAAAGCAGTATTAATAGTACTATTTTCTTTGCCAAGCTTTATATTATCAGCACAATCAGAAGCAATACTCGAATTTGAAAAGAGCATTGTAAATCTGGGCAAGATAAATTTGAACGATACATTGCATTTTGAATTAAATTACAAAAACTCCGGAACAAAACCACTGATTATTAGCGAAGTTAAAAGTAAATGCGCTTGTACTTTAATAGAATTTTCCGGTTTACCTTTATTATCGGGTAAAAAAGCATCTTTAAAAATAAGACTTATAGCCAACACTACCGGAAAATTTTATAAAGAAATTTATGTGTACTCAAATACAGAAATTTCGCCACAAATAATTAATTTAAAGGGAATTGTAAAATAAAAAAATAAATAATTATGCCATCAATTTCGGAAAGAGGGTTAAAAACACAGGCTTCACCCATAAGAAAGCTGGTTCCATTTGCCGAAGAAGCAAAGAAAAAGGGCAAACATGTGTATCACCTAAATATTGGTCAACCTGATATAAAAACGCCTGAAGTTGCACTAAAAGCCGTAAAGGACTACGCTGGTAAGACTATTGAATACAGCCATTCTGCAGGAAACGAATCATACAGAAAAGGATTGGCCGGATATTATCAAAAGTTAGGAATCAATATCACACATCAGGATATTATAATTACCACCGGAGGTTCTGAAGCCATTCAATTTGGCTTCTTAGCTTGCATGAATCCGGGAGATGAAGTAATTATTCCGGAACCCTTTTATACAAATTACAATAGCTTTGCCAGTGCTGCGGGTGTAGCTGTAAAACCAATTACTGCAAGTATCGAAAACGGCTTTGCACTTCCGGATATTCGCGAGTTTGAAAAACTGATTACACCAAAAACCAAAGCTATATTAATTTGTAATCCGAATAATCCAACTGGATATTTATACTCCAAAGAAGAAATTCTGGCTTTGGGCGAAATAGTTAAAAAGCACGATTTGTTTTTATTTGCCGACGAAGTTTACAGAGAATTTGTATACGATGGAGAAGAACATTTTTCTGTAATGAATTTAAAAGAAATTGAGCAGAATGTTGTTCTCATGGATTCCGTTTCTAAAAGATACAGCGCATGCGGTGTTAGAATCGGAGCTTTTATCTCAAAAAACAAAGCTGTTGTAGAAACCGCACTTAAATTTGCTCAGGCCAGATTAAGTCCGCCTTCTTACGGTCAGATATTGGGCGAAGCTGCCCTGCAAACACCAAAAGAATATTTTGTTGAGGTATACAAGGAATACATCAACAGAAGAAATTTTGTAATTGATGCACTAAACAAAATACCCGGAGTAAAAGCACCAATGCCCAAAGGAGCCTTTTACACAATTATTCAGCTCCCGATTGACGATTCGGATAAGTTTTGCGAATGGTTGCTCAGCGATTTTAGCCACAACAATAGTACTGTAATGTTGGCTCCGGCCACTGGTTTTTACTCATCTCCTTTGCACGGAAAAAACGAAGTACGAATTGCTTATGTGCTTAAAATCGAAGATTTAAAAAATGCAGTGGATGCTTTAGCCGAAGCCTTAAAAGTTTATCCAGGCAAAACCCTTTAACGATAAAGGCACAAACCATGCCGGTTAATGGCATGGTTTGTGCATCTTTAAATAAAATTAATACATTGAGAGCCGAGTTTTTTATTGCAAGAAAGACTATATTTGCGCCACAAAATAAGCGCAACACAACAAATACAATTATTTCGTTTGCTATTTTGAGCATAGCACTCGGACTTGCCTTTATGATTATTTCGGTATCGGTTTCGGTTGGTTTTAAAAAAGAAATCAGAGAAAAATTAAGTGGTTTCAGTTCTCATATACAAATCGTGTATTTCGATTCAAACTCATCTTTCGAAACAGAACCCATACAAAGAAATCAGCATTTCATTCCTTTTCTGGATACCCTTTCCGGCATTCGTCATTACAATGTATATGCCCGAAAACCAGGTATCATTAAATCGGAAGAAGAAACACAGGGTATTGTTCTTAAAGGGATTGACACCGATTTTGACTGGAATTTTTTTGCCACAAAACTTATAAAAGGGAAATTGCTGAAAATTGAAAAAAACACAAAATCTAACGACATTCTAATTTCTCAAAATTTAGCTAATTTGCTAAAACTGGATACTGGAAATTCGCTCATTGTATACTTTATTCAAGATCCACCGCGCACCCGAAAATTTAATATTACAGGCATTTATTCCACCGGATTAGAAGAATTTGATAATCTTTTTGCGCTTTGTGATATTAAACACATTCAGAAACTGAATAATTGGAACGAAAACCAGATTTCAGGATTTGAAATTTGGATAAACAAATTCGAAGACATAGATCAAATGGAAACTGCGATTACGAATTTAGCCGGAAATTTTTTCACCGAAGATGGAGCCAGACTCAGAGTTATGTCTATAAAAGAATTGTATCCACAAATTTTCGATTGGCTAAACTTACTTAACGCAAATGTTTGGATAATTCTATCAATTATGACTGTTGTTGTGGCCATTAACATGATAACGGCATTGCTTATTTTAATTATTGACCGCCTAAAAATGATTGCTACCCTAAAAGCGCTTGGTGCAAGCGATTGGCTTATTCAAAAAATTTTTACCCTTAATGCCTTATACATCATTTCTAAAGGTTTTCTGATTGGCGATGTTTTTGCAATTTCTATTGTTTTTTTGCAGCATAAATTCAAATTCTTGCCGCTCGACCCGGAATCTTATTACATGGATTATGTTCCAATGGATTTTAATGTAATTCATATACTAATGATTAACCTTGGTGTTGTTGCTGTAGTTACATCTATTATGCTTATTTCATCGCGTATTGTTAGCAAATTTAAACCTTCGCTAATTCTAAAATTTGATTAATGATTAAAATTCTTAAAAGTGCCGATTGGTCTAATCTGCCGGGTTTGCAAGCTCAACTTAAAATGACTCCTCCAACTCGAAAATCCGAAATCGAAAGCATTATTTCAAAAACAAATTTTCAGAACAGCAGTGTTCTTTTACTCATTTTTGAACAAAATAATTGCTGGAAAACCATACTTATCAGGCGTGCTTCAGATCATTCGCCGCATAGTGGTCAGATGGCTCTTCCGGGAGGCCGATATGAAACCCATGATATACACATACAAAATACAGCATTACGAGAAACATTCGAAGAAATTGGCATTCCAAAAGAATATATTGAAATTCTAGGCGAACTTAGCCCTGTTTTTATTCCCATTAGCAATCATAAAGTAGTGCCTTTTGTTGGCTTTTTAAAACAACTGCCAGAATTAGTTTTAGACAAAAACGAGGTAGATGAAGTTTTTTTTATCCCGATTAATGATTTGCTAAATCAGGAAAATATTAAAAACGAGTGGATGAATATCCGAAATATTCAAATAAAAGTGCCTTATTACCTTATTCAAAACCAGGTTATTTGGGGTGCAACGGCAATGATTCTCTCTGAATTTCTGGAACTACTAAGCACAAGTAACTCTCAGTAAGCCAATCATTTGCCTTTGATATTTCATTAAAAAACCGACGATTAACCATAGATCGGTTTTCAAAAATCTTTTCAGTAAACAAAGATGTAATAAAATCGGTAGATTGCACAATAGCTGTTCTCTGAATGCCAATTTTTTGAGCCGGAAAAATAATTTTGTTCTTTATCCACAAAAACAATTGCGGACTAATTGCGTAATTACTCTCTTTTAAGTCGATAATCAAATAGTTTGGTTTCAAATATAGTGCTTCTTCAAAAAAAAATTGTAATCTTTCCTTTATTTCCGTCTCCATAAGTGATGTTGAATACGAACTCCAAACTTGCAACATTAATTTGCATTTTTCATCAAATATAAGTTGAAAAGAAACATCAGCATATAATTAGTAAACTTCTACCTTTTACGTTAAAAAATGCTAAATGTTTCAAAAAGACCGATATTTTTCTGCTCTTTTGGACAAAATATATTAGTTTGTAGAAATAGCCTCAACCGGATCGAGCTTCGAAGCCTTTGAAGCAGGCGCAATTCCAGCTACAACTCCAATAAATCCGGATAAAAACAATCCATAAAAAATATTTTTGAGCGATAGTGTAAAATTCATCCCTGTTATTTCGGAACCAACATAAGTAAGTATAAAAACGAAAAACAGACCTAAAATTCCTCCTAAAATTGACAGAATTACCGATTCGTACAAAAATTGCTGTAAAATAAACGAGCGCTTGGCACCTAATGCTTTTTGAATGCCAATAATTCGGGTCTGCTCTTTTACCGAAACATACATTATATTGGCTATACCAAATCCACCAACAAGAATTGAAAAACCTCCAATAATCAACCCAGCAATATCGATTACTAAAAAAATTTGCTCAAAACTATCGGAAAGAATGCTGGCTCGGTTTAAGGCAAAATTATCTTTTTGAGAAGGTTTTAATCTCCTTATAGATCTAAGATTCATTTTTATATCGTCGGTAACCTGCATCGTACTAAAACCCTTTTTGGGTTTTATCCAAACAGTTGGATATAGCTCGTCGTTCTTTAAATTGATAAAATTCTTACCAAAATTTACCGGCAACAAAATTACCTGATCCATACTTAAACCCAGTAAATCCTGGCCTTGTTTTACGGTAACACCAATAATCAAAACCTTTTTTCCGCCAATTTTGATAAATTTTCCAACTGGGTTTTCATTATCGAACAATTGTTGGGCTATTTCGTTGCCAACTATGGCCACGTTTCTGCCATTGGCCGCCTCAAACTCAGTAAAATATCTGCCCAAACCGATTTCAAAAATCTGCACAAGGTTATAATCATGAGTTGCGGCCTGTATTTGAACATTGGGAATACTTTTATTCTGATAAATAACCGTTTTGAAAAAAGCCACTTCGTATGCCACAGTTTCTAAAATAGCACTCCTTTTTAGCAATTCTTTTCTGTCGTTCAAATTTGGATGTGGTCGCTTTATATAATCCCACCACTCATAAACCCCTCCTTCTTGAGGGCCCCAAGGCTGCTGCTGCAAATATATTACATCGTCGCCCAAAGATGCAATGCTTTCGCGAACACTATTTTCTAGTGCATCTATCACCGAAAAAACCGAAATAATAGCAAATATTCCGATTGTAATGCCCAACAACGATAGCATTGTGCGCAATTTGTTATTTGTAAGCGACTGAATGGCAATAAGAAAACTCTCTTTTACCAGACGCCATAGAATACCCATAAGTATTTATTTTGAAAAAAACATGATTCCAAAACTACATATAATGCCAAAAATTTACGACATTTGTATGATAATTATTTTCAAATTCACTCTCAAATATCTGAAACTATGTCTTTTTTTAAACAAATTCAATCTGCTTTAATTTCAGTTTACGACAAATCGGGTCTCGAAGAAATAATTCATCTATTGGCCAAACAAAATGTAAAACTCTACTCCACAGGTGGAACTCAGCGTTTTATCGAAGACCTGGGATATAAAGTTACTGCCGTTGAAGATTTAAGCTCATACCCTGCTATTTTCGGAGGAAGGGTTAAAACCTTGCATCCAAAAATTTTTGGTGCTATTTTATACAGAAGAAATAATCCGGCAGACGTTGAAGAAGCACGCAATTTCGAAATACCTGATATTGATCTTGTTATAGTAGATTTATATCCTTTTGAAAAAACCTTAGCTTCGGGTGCTGCAGAAGACGAAATTATTGAAAAAATTGATATTGGAGGTATTTCGCTAATTAGAGCTGCTGCCAAAAATTTTTCGGATGTAATGATTGTTCCGGCAATGGAATATTACGCAGAATTACTCCATGTTTTAAAAGAAAACAATGGCTTTACTAAGCTCGAAACAAGAAAAACCTTTGCCCAATATGCTTTCCAGGTTTCGTCGCACTACGATTCGGCTATTTACAATTATTTTGCACAAAATGATGCACATAAAGCCTTGCGCTTAAGTAAAAATAATGTTCAGAACCTTAGATATGGCGAAAATCCTCATCAGAAAGGTCAATTTATTGGAGACCTAAATGAGCTTTTCGAACAAATTCACGGAAAACCAATTTCCTATAATAATTTGCTCGATGTAGATGCGGCTCTTCAGCTTATTAGCGAATTTAAAGAAACTACATGTGCGATACTTAAACATAACAATGCCTGCGGATTAGCATCCAGAGAAGCACTAAAAGATGCCTACGCAGCGGCCTTGGAAGGAGACCCGGTTTCGGCCTTTGGTGGTGTTATTGTTGTAAACAAAGTGATAGACAAACCGACTGCCGAATTAATGAATCAATTGTTTTTCGAAGTTCTAATTGCCCCAGGATTTGACTCCGATGCACTGAGCATTCTGATACAGAAAAAAAACAGAATTTTGCTCCTCTTGAAAAAAATTGACATTTACCAAACGAGTGTTAAATCGGCACTCAATGGATTTCTTGTGCAAGAGAGAGACACTAAAACCGAACAAATTGCAGACTTAAAATGTGAGACTGCTATTTGCCCCAACGAAAAGGAAATGGAAGATTTAGTTTTCGCTAATATTATTGTAAAACACACTAAATCAAACGCTATTGTTTTGGCTAAAGACAAACAACTTATTGCCAGCGGTGCGGGAGAAACATCTCGGATTGATGCGCTAAAGCACGCCATAGACAAAGCTAAACACTTTAAACTCGATTTAAGCGATGCGGTTATGGCCTCTGATGCATTTTTCCCTTTTGCCGATAGTGTTGAAACGGCTTTTAAAAACGGTATCAAATGTGTAATTCAACCTGGTGGATCGGTGCGCGACCAAGAAAGCATTGATTTCTGTAACAAACACCACATGGCTATGGTATTTACCGGAATTAGGCATTTTAAACATTAAT